>JAODBQ010000364.1 GCA_025464045.1 Ilumatobacteraceae bacterium | reverse complement strand
CGAGCCCCCCGCCGACCTCGTGCTTCACCGCGGACACGAGAGCGACCCACTCCTCGTGCTGCGACCGGTCCTCGTCGTTCCAGATCAGCCCGAGCCCACCCCCGGGACGAAGCACGCGGTGGATCTCGGCCAGTGCCGCGGGCTGGTCGAACCAGTGGAACGCCTGCCCGACGAAGACCGAGTCGATCGACGCGTCGGGCAGCGGGATCGCCTCGGCCGTGCCGTCCAGCAGCGCCACCGCCGGCAGCACGTCGGCGAGCTGGGCGCGCATGTTCGCCAGTGGTTCCACCGCGACGACCTCACATCCGCGATCGACCAGCGCGCGCGTCAGCTTCCCGGTGCCCGCGGCGAGATCGAGGACCCGGCCGCCGGCCGGGAAGGCGCCCTGTGCGGCCCACCAATCGATCGCCGCGAGCGGGTAGCCAGGCCGGCCGAGCTCGTACGCGGCGGCTGTCGCGTCGAAGCTGCGCGCCCGTGCGAGGCGCGGGTCGTTCACGCCCCCGCTGCCGCCGGCCACACGTCGATGCCGTCGTAGGGGCGCGACCGCGGCGGCGCGAACTCCCGCTTCCACACCATCACCCGGCGCCGGAAGTAGCAGACCTCCTTGCCGTCCTGGTTGAAGCCCTTGGTCTCGACGGTGACGATGCCACGGTCGGGCTTGCTGCGCGACTCCTGGATGTCGAGCACGCGGGTCTCGGCGTGGATCGTGTCGCCGTGGAACGTCGGGAACTTGTGCTGCAGCGTCTCCACCTCGAGGTTGGCGATGGCCGCGCCGCTGACGTCGGGCACGCTCATCCCCAGCACGAGCGAGTACACGAGGTTGCCGACGACCACGTTGCGACCCTGCACCGACTGCTCGCCGAACCACGCGTTCGTGTGCAGCGGATGGTGGTTCATCGTGATCATGCAGAAGAGGTGGTCGTCGTACTCCGTGATCGTCTTGCCCGGCCAGTGCTTGTACACGTCGCCGACGGTGAAGTCCTCGAGGTGGCGGCCGAACGGGCGCTCATAGGTCGTCATGCGCTGGACGCTACTGCGCCGACCTCGATCGCGTTCAGGCCGTCCGGCGTCGGGCGCCGGGCACGAATGGACGAACGGCTGTTCGCCGCATCCAGGCGACGCCAAACCCCGTTGCGGCCGAGCAGCTGCCGTGCGGGCGGAGCCGCGTCACCCCTCCGTCGACGGCGGCGGGCGCTCGTCGTCGGCGTCGGCGTCGGCCGACGATGCCGACGTGCCGCCTTCCCCGGCCGGCGGTTGCGGCGGGCGCTGCCGACGCGGCGGGCGCTCTCCCGGGTCGGAGGGGTCCGACGGCGAACCGACGCGCCGCGGCGTGGTGGCGGTCATCGCGTCCGGCGACAGCAGGACCTCTCCCGGGGGTGGCGTCATGCTCGACGGCGGCGTCGCTGTCGGCGGTGGCGGCGTCATGCCCGGCGGTGGCGGCGGAGCCGATGGCACCGACGAGCCCGATGACGAGGCCGACGGGGGGACCGTCAGGTCCTGGGGGTCGCCGGTGACATCGGGAGCCTCCAGCTCGCTCGTCGGATCGAGCGCGATCGCGGCGCGCGCCGCGGCGGCCTTGTTGCGGCGATCGAACCGGGCGGCGAAGTCGAGCGCACTCTCGCGGTTGGCCGCCTGCTCGGCCGCGAGGTCGCGGAGGCGCGTCAGACGCTCGCGACGTTGGATGCTCCACGGCCCGAGGCGCAGGCTGAGGTAGAGCACACCCCCGAGCAGGATCGGGAAGAAGAACTGGGCGAGCCGGTAGGTGCCGACGCCGAGCACTGCGGTGGCGCGGGTGACCCCGAAGCCGACCAGCGCGATCGGCAGGCCGAGATCGATGGTGCCGAGGCCGCCGGGCAGGATCGGAATGACCGCGGCGACGTTGACGAGTCCGAAGGCGACGAGCAGCGCATCGAAGTCCGGCGCGGAGCCGAACGCGCGCAGGAACACCCACAGCGCGGCGACGTCGAGCAACCAGTTGGCGGTCGCCCAGCCGATCACCCGCGCGAGCAGCTGCTTGTCCGCAGCCAGGTCCTCGAGCCGCCCGCCGACGTGACGGATGGCAGCCGCGGCACGATCCTCGTTGAAGCGCATCTTGCGCGCCGCCCACCTGAACACCTTCTCGGACCGGCTCTGGCCCTCGAGCAGTCCGTAGATCAACGCACCGACCGCACCCATCAGGATGATCCCGCCGACCGCCGCGGCCGCATAGCCGGCACTCACGCCGCGGATCGGGATCGACACGACGAGCGACAACCAGAACAGCAGGTTGAGCACGACGGCCGAACCGAGGCCGGCCGTGGCGAGTGCGAACCCGGCATCCGGACCGGGGACGCCCGACATCGTCAGCAACCGGTAGCCGAGGGCCGAGCTCGCCGCGCTGCCGCCTGGCACGATGCTGGACAGCGCCTTCGTGCTCATCTGGATGCGGAACAGCCGTCCGGAGGACATCAACGAACCGGACTCACCGAGCGCGGCCCGGGTGAGCAGCGAGTAGGCGTACAGCGCGGCGATCTCGAGGCCGAACCCGGCCACGATCAGGATCGGGTTGACGCTGGTCAGCTCGCGCACCGACTTGCGGACGCCGGGGATGACGAGCGTCGCGCCGAAGTAGACGACGATCAGCGCCAGCGCGACCTTCAGCGTGATCCGGACAGGACGGAACCTCGGCGGGCGCGGGGGACCGCCCGTGTCGTCGTGACGAACCACGGGCAACTCGCCGGTCAGGAGGTGGTCCGGCTCCGCTTCCACCCCCTCATTGCTAGCCGACCGACCTGCGCCGGCGGGGACAACTCGCCGCACCCACCCGCGCCGTGGATCACCCCACGACGATCAGCCGCGGCGGCCGGCGACGGCCGCAGCAGCCACCACCAGGTCCTCTGCTGCCAGTCCGACGCCCTTGTACAACGTGATCTCGGCTGCGCTGCGCCGGCCCACTCGGCCGGCGACCACGTCGGGCAGCGAGCCGGCGATCAGCCGGGCGCTCCACAGCCCCTCGCCGATCGGGATCAGCAGATCGCCGGCCTCGCCGAGCGCCGCGGACAGCGACTCGACGAAGACACGCGCGGCGAGCACGGTGGCCGTGTCGACCTCTCGGGTCTGGGGAGTGAACGCCCCGATGGCGTTGACGTGGACACCGTCCGCAAGTCCGTCGCGGGCGACCACCGGCTGAGCGCTCGTCGTGCACAGGCACACGACATCCGCGACAGCGATGTCGTCGCGACCTGCGGCAACGACGCGCATCCCGCGATCGGTGAGCTGCCGGACCGCGTCCGCCAGCCGCTGGGGGTCGCGGCCGACGAGGCCGATCTCGACGTCGCCGTACACCGTCGCCATCGCCTCCGCGTGGGCCACCGCCTGGGGCCCGGCGCCGAGGATCACGACGCGACTGGCGTCCGCACGCGCGAGGTGCCGCGTTGCGACACCGGACACCGCTGCCGTGCGCAGCGCCGTGAGTGCGCCACCGTCGATCATCGCCAGCGGCCGCCCCGTCCCCGCCTCGAACAGCGCGTACACGCCGTGGATCGTCGGCAGGCCGAGCTGACGGTTGCCGGGGGCGACGGTGACGAGCTTGATCCCCGTTCCGAGCGCGGACCACGCCGGCATCACGAGCAGCGTGGAACCACCGACGTCGTGGTGCTCGCGCGCCGGCTGGTGCGGCATCCCCGCGGCGAAGGCGGCGTCGAGCGCATCGATCGCCGCGGCCATCGGCAGGAGCTCGCGCAGCTCTGCCTCGCCGATGAACGGCGGCGCGCCGACCGTCATCGCAACTGGAACCCGAGTCCGATCTCGTCGGACGGATCGAGCGTGAACACGTGGGTTCCCGTGCGATGCGCCCGGCCGCCGACCTGGGTGATCACCGCGGTGCGCCCCTCCGGCCCCGCCACCGTGGAGAGCACCCGCGCGTTGAACGCGGTGCCGACGATGCCCTCGTGGCGCAGCAGCTCACCTGTGCGGAGCAGTCCGTGGTGGTGGAGCAGCGCCAGGCGGGCCGACGTTCCGCTGCCGCACGGCGAGCGGTCCACCTCGCCGTCGGCGAACACGGTGACGTTGCGCTGGCGCACGTGCTCGGGCTGGTCGGGCGTGGGCAGCTCGTCCTCCCACCAGATCGTGCCGTAGCAACCCGAGAGGCGATCGTCGTCGGGGTGGCGCACGGCGCGGTGCTTGTCCAGCGCGCGCTTGATCGCGCGGCCGACCGCCGTCAGCTCGTCGAGGTCCTCGGCGCGGACGGCGAGGCTCCCGTCGGCCGCGCGCACGCTCGCGTAGAAGGCACCGCCGAAGCTGACGTCGACGTTCCACCACCGACCGACGACGTCGACGTGGATCCCCGTCGCCGCGACCCACGACGCCACGTTGGTGAACCGCACCTCCCCCACCCGACCGTCCGCGTCGACGTCGGCCTCCACGGCGAGACGGCCCGAGGGCACGTCGACCGCCAGGTGCGTCACGGGCGCGGCCGCAGCGACGAGACCGCTCTCGAGCGCCCATGTGACGGCGGCGATCGTGCCGTGGCCGCACGCGGTGGAGAAGCCGTCCTTGTGGAAGAAGACGAGCCCGAACGCGGCGCCGTCGTCGTCGGCCGGCGTGACGAAGCAGCCGTACATGTCGGCGTGACCGCGCGGTTCGTTGATGAGGAACGCGCGCACGTGATCGAGCCCGGCGATGGCCGCGGCGCGCCGATCGAGCATCGTCGCCCCACCCGGCGCGGCGACCCCACCGGTGACGATCCGGAACGGCTCCCCTGCGGTGTGGTAGTCCGCGGTGGCGATCGGCCCACCGATCGGCCCACCGATCGGCCCAACGATCGGCCCAACGATCGGCGCGGCGATCGTCGGCGCGGTGTCGTCGGTGTCGCTCACGAGGCCGACACCGGGAACGCGGCGATGATCGAACGCAGGCCGCGCACCAACGGCGGGCGCTGTTCGACCGGGCTCTTGCCGAGGTGCACCACGACGAGCTCGCGGTCGGGCACGACGACGATGTACTGACCTTCGTACCCGTGGCAGGCCAGCGCTCCCGGCAGGCCCGGCCACAGCCACCAGTGGCGTCCGTAGTCGAACTCACCGTCGGGGTCGTGCGCGACGAACGTGCGTGCGTGGTCGCGCCACCCGACCGGCAGCACGCGGGTGCCGTCCGCGGCGAGCCCGTCGCGCAGGTACAGCTCGCCGAAGCGGGCGAAGTCCCGCGCCGTCGCGTGGACGTACGACGAGCCGACGAACGTACCCGCGGCGTCGAACGTCGCCTCGGCAGCGCTCATCCCGACCTTGGCGAACAACCGGTCCACGAGCAGTGACGTCATCCCCTCGTGGGGGCCGCCGGACCGGTCGCCGAGCGCGTCACCGATGATCCGGCAGATGATGTTGGTGGTGCCGCTGGAGTAGCTCCACGCGGTCCCCGGCTCGTCGGCAAGTGGCAGGTCCGCGGCGTAGCCGGCGACGTCGTCACGACCGGCGCCGAAGAGCATCTCCAGGCAGTTGCTGATCGCGTCGTCCACGTAGTCCTCGACGAACGCGAGGCCGGACCGCATGTCGAGCAGGTCCTGCAACGTGATCCGCGCCTTCGGCGAGCCGGCCCATGCGGGCACGGGAGCCGGCGCGTCGAGCCGCAGCAACCCGTCGCCCACGAGGATCCCGACGGCCGCGTGGGTGATGCTCTTCGCCATGCTCCAGGAGATCAGCCCCGTCTCGGGACCCACCGGACCGCCTGGGCCGAACGCCGTCGCCGGCCGGGTGCCGTAGCGCTCCAGGACCACCTCCCCACGGTGCGACACGACGAGCGCGAGCGACGCGCCGTGCTGCGCCTCGGGCCGGAACAGCTCGTCCGCGATCGCCGCGACCGCCCGGACGGCGGCGTCCGCGGGTGATTCCTCGTGCACGCTCGTCATCACCGTCGAACCTAGTGCAGCGTCCGTGCAAGGCGTCCGGGTACGACGCTGGCGCGCGTCGACATCGACGACCTCGACACGTGCTGGCGCGAGCTCGGGGCCGCGCGTCGCGCCGACGCGGTTCCACGACGTCGCTGGGCTCGTGGAGGGCGAGGCACCCCGCCGTTCGGGCTGCATCAAGGTTGGGACCGAGCGCGTCAAGATCCCGTTCAGGTCGAAGCTCGAACCCGAGCCACGACATAGAGAAGAGCACATGGGATCAGGAGCTGGTCGGATCGTGTTCACCGTGGCGGTGCTCGCCGTGTTCGTCGCCGCGATCGTGTACACGGTGATCAGCGCGCGCATCGCCGTCGAGCGCGATGCGGCGTTCGCGGCACGCATCCGAGCCACGGACGACAACGAGATCGAGGTCGCGGAGCGGGCGGTGCAGATCGAGCTGGCAAGCGTCGTCGATGCCGCAGGACGCCGTCTGCAGGCCGAGCAGCTCGCCCTTGACGCACGCTTAGCGCCGAGCGCGAACGTCTTGACGCAGCGCTGATGCACAACCGGCACGTGGCCCGCCACCCACAGGTTGACTCGCGACGTGCTCGACATTCGTCCCTCAGCGGCCCCCACCGCGACGCCACCTGAAGCTCCGCCGTCCGCGCGGAGAACGCTGACCGCACGACGGCAGCAGACGCCCGCCGGGTGTGCTCCGGGCCTCGCCGAGCCGATCAGCTACCGGCTGAAGCGCAAGCTGCTCGGCGCACCGCTGCACAGCGAACGGCTGGAGCACGAGACGCTGGGCCGGCCCACGGCGCTGGCGGTGTTCGCGTCCGACAACCTCTCGTCGTGCGCCTACGCCACCGAGGAGATCCTCCGGGTGCTCGTGCCGATCGTCGGGCTCGCCGCGTTCACGCTCGTCACGCCGATCACGCTCGCCCTGCTCGTGGTGCTCGGCTTCCTGATCCTGTCGTACCGCCAGACGATCAAGGCCTACCCGTCGGCGGGGGGCGCGTACATCGTCACCCGCGACAACTTCGGCCTGCTGCCGGCGCAGGTGGCCGGCGTCGCCCTGCTCACCGACTACGTGCTCACCGTGGCGGTGTCCGTCGCCGCCGGCAGCGACGCGCTCGCCTCTGCGATCCCGGCGCTGCAGGGCTCCAAGCACTGGATCGCGATCGCGTTCGTGGTGATCATCGCCTATGGCAACCTGCGCGGCACGAAGGAGTCCGGGAAGGTCTTCGCCGTGCCGACGTACTTCTTCGTCGTCAACATGCTGCTGCTGATCGGCGTCGGTGCGTACCGCGAGATGTTCGGTTCGATGCCGACGGGCGCGACGAACCTCCCCGGCATGGAGACCGTCGGCAGCCATGCCGGCAACGGCCTGCTGATGGGCGCGACGGTGTTCCTGGTGCTCAAGGCGTTCGGCTCGGGCGGGGCCGCCGTCACCGGCGTCGAGGCGATCTCGAACGGTGTCCCGGCGTTCAAGCCGCCCGCCTGGAAGAACGCGCGCAGCACGTTGGTGGTGATGGGTTCGCTGCTCGGGGTGATGTTCCTCGGCCTGTCGATCCTGGCGGCGCGGACCCACGCGATGCCGTACGCGAGCGGCACCCCGACGGTGATCTCACAGGTCGGCAAGTACGTGTACGGCGCCTCGCCACTCGGCCACATGTTCTTCTACTTCCTGCAAGCCGGCACGATGCTGATCCTCGTGCTCGCCGCCAACACGAGCTTCGCCGACTTCCCCCGGCTCGCCTCGTTCCACGCCGGCGACAACTTCATGCCCCGCCAGTTCATGATCCGTGGTCATCGCCTGGTCTTCTCCAACGGGATCGTGTTCCTCGCCGGGGCGGCGATCGTGACGCTGCTGGCGACGGGCGGGGAGGTCAGCAGGCTGATCCCGCTCTACGCGATCGGCGTGTTCACCAGCTTCACCCTCTCCCAGGCGGGGATGACCAAGCACCACCTTCGCCTGCGCGAGGAGGGCTGGCGATCGGGGATGGTGATCAACGCGGTCGGCGCGCTGCTGTCGCTGCTCGTGCTCGTGATCGTCGCCACGGTGAAGTTCACCGAGGGCGCCTGGGTGATCATGCTCCTCGTCCCGATCATGGTGTTCGGGCTGATGCGCCTCAACAAGGCGTACGAGCGCGAGGACGTCGAGCTGCGCCACGATGCGCAGAACGTCGCCAACGCCGCGCAGGCACCGACGCGGACCCGCCACGCGGTGGTGGTGCTGGTCGACGAGCTCGACGCCGCCGCGGCCCGCGCGATGCAGTACGCGCGCACGCTCACGCCGAACGACCTCCGCGCCGTGCACTTCGACCTCGACGGTTGGAAGACCGATCAGCTGATCGAGTCGTGGCAGCACCTCGGCCTGTCGCGCTTCCCGCTCGACATCATCGAGTGCCCGGATCGGCGCATCCCGCGAGCCGCGCTGGAGATGGCCGCCGAGCTGACCGCCGACGGTCGTACCGAGGTCTCGGTCCTGATCCCGCGCCGCGAGTACACCAAGCGCTGGCACCGGTTGCTGCACGACCGCTCGTCCGGTCCGATCGCCGCGGCGCTCGCCCACCTGC
>JAODBQ010000343.1 GCA_025464045.1 Ilumatobacteraceae bacterium | reverse complement strand
CGGGTCGGCGGTGGACACGCTGCGGCGCTTGTCGTGGCTCAGTCCCAGCCGACCGAGCTGGCGACGGTAGGTGGCGATGTTCTGCTCGGTCGTGATCGCCGGGTGCTGGCCGGTCTGCACCGCGTAGAGCTCCGCGGGCAGCCCGAACGCGTCGAAGCCCATCGTGTACATCACGTTGTGCCCGGTCATCCGCTTGTATCGGGAGAAGACGTCGGTGCCGATGAACCCGAGCGGATGGCCGACGTGCAGCCCCGAGCCGCTGGGGTAGGGGAACATGTCGAGCACGTAGACCTTCGGCCGTCCGGCGACCGCCTCCGCGTCGGCCAGTGGCCCCGACGGGTTCGGGGCGTGGAACGTGCCGTGCTCGTCCCACCACTCCTGCCAGCGCATCTCGATCTCGCTGGCGAGCGCGCCCGTGTACCGCGCCGCTGGATGATCGGTCGAGGTGACGGTCGCTTCGCTCATAGCCCCTCGATCCTACGAGACAGCCGCAGCACGCCCCCTGCCGTTCTGCTGGTCGGGACCGCCCGCCGTTCCGATGCGCCCCCCGGCCCGAGTGGGCGCGACACCTGCGACATCTCGCAGGAACCGCGCCCACCCCACCTGAGTGGGCGCGAATCCTGCGGCATCTCGCAGGAACCGCGCCCACCCGCGTCAGTACGGGGGCGACGGCGGACGGGGAGCGGTGGCTCGTGGCGGGCAGCGCGCACGGTTACCGTGGGGATCGTGCCAGCAACGTCTCAGCAGGCGTCCACCACAGGGGTCATCGAGCGGCTGATCGCCGCCGCGGATCGGCCCACCGGGGTCCGGTTCGTCGGACCGTCGATCGCCCCCACCGACGGCGATCCGTTCGTCTCCTGGGCGGAGATCCACGACGACGCCCGCGCCGTCGGCGCCGCGCTGCAAGCCCGCGGCCTGGTGCCCGGCGACCACGTGGCCATCCTCGGTCCGACCTCGCGCCCGTTGATGACGGTCATCCAGGGCTGCTGGCTCGCCGGTCTGGCGAGCATGGTCCTGCCGCTGCCGATGCGCATGGGTTCGCTGGACGTCTTCGTCCAGAGCACCCGCGACCGCATCCGCCACGGCGATGCCGAGCTGCTGCTGATCGACGATCTGCTCGCCGGCTTCTACGCGCCGGCACCAGGCGATCCGCCGATGCTGCCGATGACCGCGGTGATGCCGGGCGCGCCGGGCGTACCGAGCGCGGAGCGGCTGCAGATCCCGGTGCACGATCCCGAGCGGCTGGTGATCCTGCAGTACACGAGCGGTTCGACGAGCGAACCGAAGGGCGTGATGATCCCCGATCGCGTCCTCACCGCGAACATGGACGCGTCCACCGCCGCGGCCCAGCTCGTCGTCGACGACGTGATGGTGTCGTGGCTCCCGCTGTACCACGACATGGGGCTCGTCGGGTTCCTCGCGATCCCGATGACCACCGGCACCCAGCTGGTCCAGGCCGCGCCGCAGGACTTCCTCGCCAAGCCCGGCGCCTGGATGCAGTGGATCAGCGACCACCGGGGCACGGCGACCGCCGGACCGAACTTCGCCTGGGTCCTGGCCACCCGCGCGTTGGGGCGGATGAAGGACATCGACCTGTCCTCGCTGACGCTCGCGCTGAGCGGCGCCGAGCCCGTGGACCCGGTCGCGGTCGATGCGTTCGTGCGTGCCGCGGCCCCGTTCGGCTTCCCTGCGGGCGGGATGTTCCCCGCGTTCGGGATGGCCGAGGTGGCCATCGGCGGGTCGTTCCCACCCCGCCACCGCGGGATGGTGGTCGACACGGTCGATCGGCTCGTGCTCGAACGCGACCGGGTCGCCAAGCCGTCCGTCGTCGGTCCGCACGGCGAGGACATCGACGTCCGCCAGCTGCCCCTGCTCGGCCGCCCGGTGCCCGGCCTGGAGATGAAGGTCGTCGACCCGGAGACGTACGAACCCGTGGACGAGCGCCACGTCGGCGAGCTGCTGCTGCGCGGCACCTCGGTGACCCCCGGCTACTACAAGCGACCCGACGCCACCGCCGCGCTGTTCCACGACGGGTGGCTGTGCACCGGCGACCTCGCCTACGTCGTCGACGGCGAGCTGGTGCTGTGCGGTCGGATCAAGGACATGATCATCGTCGGTGGCCGCAACGTGTTCCCGGAGGACATCGAGCGCGCCGTCGGCGGGCTCGACGGCGTGCGCGCCGGCAACGTGATCGCGTTCGGCGTCGAGGGGTACAAGGGCAAGGAGACCGTCGTCGTCGTGGCCGAGGTGCGCACCGCGGACTTCGATGGCGTGCGCGCCGCGATCCACCATCGCACCCTCGACGTGTGCGGGCTGCCGCCGCGCGACGTCATGCTCGTGCAACCCGGCAGCCTGCCGAAGACGTCGTCGGGCAAGCTGCAACGGGCCAGGTGCCGCGAGCAGTACCTCGACGAGGAGCTCGTCCTGGCGTGAGACGGGCGTGAGGCCGGCGTGAGGGTCGTCTACACGCCCGCGCACCTGCGCCACGACCCGCGGACGGAGATCGAGCAGTCCGGTTGGCACGCACCGTGGGAGCACATCGGGCGGGCGGAGGCGATCCGCGCCGTGCTGACCGCCGACCCGACGTTCGAGGTGGTCGAGCCGACGGCGTGGGGGCTGGACCCGGTGGGGGCGGTGCACGAGCGCGGTCTCGTCGACTTCCTGGCCGGCGCGTGGGCGGAGTACCAGCTCGTCAACCCCGGCACCAGCGACGTCGTCCCCGACGTCTTCTACCGGCCGGGGATCCGCCGCGGGATGACCCCTGCGGTCGAGCCGGCGTCGATCCACGGCCGGCTCGGTTGGTACTGCTTCGAGACCACCACGCCGCTCACCGAGGGCACGTTCGAGGCCGCATGCGCTGCCGTCGACACGGCGTTGTCGACGGCCACGATCGTGCTCGATGGTGCACCGTCGGCCTACGGGTTGTGCCGCCCACCGGGTCACCACGCCACGACCGCGAACTACGGCGGCTACTGCTTCTTCAACAACGCGGCGATCGCCGCCCACCACATCGCTGCCTCCACCGGATCCAAGGTCACGGTGCTCGACGTCGACTACCACCACGGGAACGGGACGCAGGAGATCTTCTACGACCGTGCCGACGTGCAGTACGTGTCGCTGCACGGTGACCCCGTGCGCGCCTACCCGTACACGATCGGGTACGCCGACGAGACCGGCACCGGCGCCGGTGCGGGGACGAACCTCAACCTGCCCTTGGCGGCGCGCACCGACGACGACTCCTACCTCGACGTCCTGCACCGCGCCTGCACGGCCATCCAGTCGTTCCGTCCGGACGTCCTCGTCGTGTCGCTCGGGCTGGACACGTTCATCACCGATCCGATCTGCGACTTGGCCCTGACTGCGGACGGCTTCGCCCGCAGTGGTGCCCTCGTCGGCGAGCTCGGCCTGCCGACCGTCGTGCTCCAGGAGGGCGGCTACGACGTCGCCGCACTCGGCGACAACGTCCGCCAGTGGCTCCTCGGCCTCCACCGTGGCTGAACCGAGCCGGCACGGCGCACCTCCCCGGTCTGTGAGCCGGAACTGGCCATCGGTCGGCCGAGCGGCGCCCGGTCGGATGATGACCAGTTCGGCATCACCGCCGTCGTCGGAGCCGGGGGGCTGCGGACGGGGCTTACTGCCAACGAGTCAGGTGGGGCCGGTGGCGGACTCGACCGCGGCGAGCAGGGCGGCGCCGTACTGCTCCAACTTCGACGGGCCGATGCCCTTGATCAGCGCCAGTGCGGCGAGCGAGGTCGGGCGTTGCGCGGCGATCGCGGCGAGGGTGGCATCGGCGACCACGGTGTAGGCCGGCTTGCCGGCGGCGAGATGGCGGCGAACGGCGCGCAGCTCCTCGAACAGCGCGGCATCGTTGCCCCCGAGCAGGTCCCCGGGGCGCGTCGCGGGCGCGGGTGCGGCGCGCTGGATCGGGCGCTCATCCGGATCGGGGGTGGCGCTCGGTTCGGTGACGAGCTCGGCGATGAACCGCGACGGTTGGTCGCCGGCGACGATCGTGACGGCCGCGCTGGCACGGGTGATGGCGACGTGGAACAGCCGACGTTCCTCCTCGCGGTCGTCGGCCAGGCGGTGCGGGAACTGGTCGGCATCGGCGTGGTGGACGATCACCACCGGCCACTCCTGCCCCTTCACCCGGTGGACGGTGGCGAGCGTGATGCCGGACGGATCCCACGGTTCGCGCAGCGCGTTGCGCAACCACGGCTCGAACGCCGCCGGGTCGGGTTGCAGCCGGGCGAGCTCGACGATCGCGGTGAGATCGTCGTTCTGCGATGCCCGGTTCATCCCGTGGCGGTGGACGTCGAGGGTGGCGACCGTGGCGGCGAGGCCCATCGAGTCGCGCAGCGTCGTCATCAACCGTTCGGTCGTGCCGCCGCCGTCGATCACCGAACGCAGGCGCTCGATGTCGTCGGCGAACGCGATGACTCGCTCGGACTCGCGCTCGGTGGTGAGCCGCGTCGCCAGGCGCCGCAAGCCGTCGGTGGAGGTCTGCTCGCCGACCCACTTCGCCACGTTGGGATGCAGCGGCCGGGCCGGGCGGCGGAGTGCCTCGGTGACGTCGTCGGGCGCCAACGGACGGCCCCCGCTGGACGCGAGGCGCAGCCACGCCAACGCCGCCCGCACCGACGTGCGGTCGAGCAGCTCGGCGCGCACGCCGCCCGTGGTGGAGATCCGTTCGCCGACGAGCGCGACCTGGACCGGGGCGAGCAGCGAGTTGACGCGGGTCAGCACGGCGATCTCGTTGGGCGCTCGCCCGGCGGCGAGCGCGGCGCGCACGGTCTCGATCGTGGCCTCCACCGGCTCGACGTCCTGGCGGACCGTCCAGCCGTGCTCGCCGGGATGTGCCGAACGGATGACCTTCGGGACCCGTCGGCGGTTGTGCCGCAGGAGCATGTCCGCGGCCGCGACGATGCCGCCCGGACAGCGGTAGTTGACCTCCAGCGGATGGTCGCCGGCGCCGGGGAACACGTCGGCGAACCCGATCAGCCACCCCGGGTCGGCGCCGTTGTACCCGTAGATCGTCTGGTCGTCGTCGCCGACCCCGAACACCGCGCCGTCCGCGCCGGCGAGGAGCCTGACGAGCAGCAGGTGCGCCGGGGTGAGGTCCTGGAACTCGTCGACGAGCAGCACCTGGCAGGCGCGCTGCGCTGCGGCGCGCGTGGCCGGCTCGCGCAGCAGCAGCTCGATCGCGCGCTGGATCTGCTCGTCGAAGTCGAGGCAGCCGGCTCGCGCCAGGGCGGCGCGGTACTGCGGGTAGACGACGGCGAACCCGTCGACCTCACCGTCGTAGACGGCCTCCACGTCGGCCGGATCGCGCAGGCCGAGCCGGGCGAGCGACATGGCCTCGATCCACGGCGCGACCGGATCGGCGTTGCGCCGGCGCGGGAACGACACCAGGTCGCCGATGATCCGGCGCACCTCTCCCTCGTCGATCGTGCGCAGCTGGTTCGCTTGCCGGGCGAACGGCGCCGAGCCGTTGACGATCGCCAGCGCGATCGCGTTCAACGTGCGGACCTGCAGGCCGCGCAGGTCCGACGTGCGTGCCTGCATCTCCTCCTGGGCGCGCTTGTTGAACGCCACGAGGCAGACCGACCCGGCGGGCAGGCGCCAACGCTGGAGCAGGTGGCGGGCGCGTTCGGTGAGCACCCGGGTCTTGCCCGAGCCGGCCGGAGCGATGATCCGCGCCGCCCCGGTGTCGTGGGTGACCGCAGCGAGCTGATCCGGTGCGAGGTCGGCCGTGGTGGCGTTGTCGGGCCCGAAGGGATCGAGGGACCGATGGTCGATCGCGACACGGTGGAGCACCGGGACACCGTTGACAGGCGCCGTGAACCGCACCGGGCCACCGTCGATCCAGGCCACGCGACCGTCGGGCAGGACGATGTCACCACAATCAGCGGAGTCACCGTCGTCATCGGCGTCACCGGAGTCACCTGAGTCATCCCGGGGGCCACGGCGGTCGACGTCGCACGGCTGCGCGCCCAACGCGATCGCGTCGTCGCGCAGGGCCCAGCTCGATCGTTCTCCGTCGGCGGTCACCGAGTTCGACCAGGTCAGGTGGTGCAGCAGCTGACGCTCGAAGGTGAACCGGGGGCCGAGCGCGTGCGTGGGTCGTTCGGTGCGTTCGGCGGCACCCTCGTCGAGCTCGCGGCGGGCGTCGCCGCCCAGCTCGAGCACCAGCCCCTGCCGGGCCAGCGCGGCATCGCGCAGCCGCCGGACGATGTTCGCCGGCTGGCGGACATCGTCGATCGTGACGACGATGCGGTCGGCGTCGCACCAGGCCGCCGGCGCGGGTGACCCGGTCGCGACCACGACGTTGCGTCCCAGCAGCGTCGGCCCACGCACCGCACCGGGCACGACCGCCGCATCGGCCGGACGCACACGGGCCGCGCTGCGCGCCACCGGCGCATCCACGGGGTCGGCACGATCCGCCAGGTCGCCCAGTCGAACACCACCACCCGCGGTCGGAGTCGCCGCGCGCGCACGCCGCACCGGGGTGATCGCATCGGCGAAGCCGAGCTGCTGCGGCTCCTCACGCGCGGGCACCTCCTGGCCGCCGGAGCGCTCCCAGCACTCGCGCACCTCGACGGCTCGCTCGTGCTGGCCGCCGCAGTACACGCACGAGATGGCCACGGACCCGTTCTAGCGCACCGGTGTCACACAGTTCCGTGGAACGGCCGGCGGGATGCCCCCGCCGGCCGGTCCGCGGGCTCCCGTCGTTCAGGCCGCCCGGACGTCCGCGAGCACCTGCGACCAGCGGTCGGGGTTGCTCTCGTACGGGGCGTAGAAGCTGATCCGTTGGATGACGTCGCCGTAGCGCCGACCCAGCTCGGGGGCGATCCGCTCGGGCTCGCCGACCACGGCGAAGGTGTTCAGCACCTCATCGTCGATCAAGGTGCCCATCTCGACCCACTTGCCCTGCTTGGACAGCGAGTTGAGCTCCTCCTGCAACCCGCCCCAGCCGTGGATCTCCAGCACCGGCTTGTACGCCGGCGTGGAGCCGTAGAACGCGATCTGCTGGCGGGTGCCGGTCGACGCCTTCTCGAGCTCCTCGTCGTTGTTGCCGGTGACGACGAACGACGGGCCGACGATCTCGAATCCCTCCATCGTCTTGCCCGCCTTGGCCCGACCGCGGGCGAGCGCCGGGATGGTGACCTCGCGCAGGTACTTCTCGGTCGTGAACCCGTGGCACAGGAAGCCGTCGCAGACCTCGCCGGCGACCTCGGTCATCATCTCACCGACGCCGGCGAGGAAGATCTTCGGGACACCGAAGTCGCCGAGGTCCTTGGCATCCGGGGTGAAGAACGGGGTCATCAAGGTGTGCGTGTAGTAGTCGCCGCGGAACTGCAGCGGGGTGCCGTTGAGCCAGTTGTCCCAGATCGCCCGGATGGCGAGGACCATCTCGCGCATCCGCGGCGCCGGGTGGCTCCACTCCATGCTGAACCGCTTGGTGATGTGCGGCTTGATCTGGCTGCCGAGGCCGAGCACGAAGCGACCCTTCGAGTACGACTGCAGGTCCCAGCCGATGTTGGCCAGGTTCATCGGGTTGCGGGCGAACGCCACCGCGATCGAGGTCCCCAGCTCCAGCGTCTCGGTGTGCTCGGCGGCGAGCAGCAGCGGGAAGAACGGGTCGTGGCTGGTCTCGGCGGTCCAACCGCCGGTGTACCCCGCGGCTTCGAGGTCCTGCGCGGCCGCCGCCGCCTTGTTCAGGTTGGTGGGAATCCCTCCGTCGACCTTCATCTGCTGTGCTCCCTGTGCTGGTGCGTGGCTGCGCATCGTTGCTGTCGCTCGCGGACCCTAGTGGTCCGCCTGCGGCGCAGGCCGGGTCGGTCGGCCGGGCGCCGAGCAGCGGGGGTGCGGTTCAGTTCCCCTGTTCGCGCAGGTAGCGCTCCAGCTCGGCGGCGAGCTCGTCGCCACTGGGGATCGACGATTGGCCGAGGCCGAGCGACTCCTCGGATGCAGTGTCGTAGGCCCGCTCCAGCTGGTGGAGCATGCCGACGTGGTCCTCGTTCGCGGCGACGAGCTGGTCGAGCCGGTGACGCTGGATGGTCGCCGCCTGACGGAGCTCGTCGGCATCGACCGTGACCTGGGTGATGTCCTGGAGACCGGTGAGCAGCGCGGCGGTCGCGGCCGGGTAGTTCATCGTGCTCACGTAGTGCGGCACCTGCGCCCAGATCGTGGTCATCGGCACACCCTTGGCGAACATCGCGTGCTCGAGGACCGCGCCCATCCCGGCGGGTACGTCGACGGAGTTCTTCAGGAACGGGAGCCCGGCGGCGATCTCCGCGCTCGGCGAGGTGCTCGACAGGCGCGGCGGCCGGGTGTGCGGTGTCGCGTAGGGATACGCGCCCAGCCCCACCGCCTGGGAGACGCCGAGCTCGACCGCGAGGCCGGCGACGGTCTCGGCGAACCGGCGCCACTGGGCGTCTGGCTCCGGACCGCCGAGCGTGACCACGTCGCGACCGTCGGCGTCGCGCCCGACCTTGAGCTGGATCTCGGGCCAGATCAGATGGGTGTTGACGCCCTCGCGCAGCTCCATCGTCGGTCGGCGGGCGCGGTAGTCGATGAACACGTCCCCGTCGAACGTCGCCAGCAGCCGCGACGTGCAGGCCTCCTCGAGCGTGGAGAGCGCGCCGGCAGCGGCGCCGCTGGCGTCGATCCACCCGGTGAGCATCACCACCATCGTCGGCGCCGTCAGCTCGGGAAAGGGCTCCTGCAGCTGGTAGTCGTCGTTGCTCATCGCCAACCGTCCACGATCGAGGCGGCGCGGGCTGCCGCGTCGTCCACCTGCGCGATGAACGGCGCCAGTTCCTCCGCGGTGCGCTCACCCAACGCCCCGCCGACGTAGCGGGCGTACACGCCCTCCATGATGCAGGCCAGCTTCCAGCACGCGAACGCCGTGTAGAACGGCAGTTCAGACAGGTCTCGTCCACTGACCTGCGCGTACCGCGCGGCGATGTCGCCCCGGTCGAGGAAGCCGGGCGCAGTGGTGGCCGACGCGGTCCACGCCGACGCGTCGTCGCCCGGGCCGGTCCAGTACACCTGCAGCAGCCCGACATCGGCCATCGGGTCGCCGAGCGTGCAGATCTCCCAGTCGAGCACCGCCACGATCCGACCGTCGTCGCCGACCATGCAGTTGTCGAGGCGGTAGTCGCCGTGCACGATCGTTGCAGGGCCCTGCTCGGGGATGCGCGCCGCGAGGACGTCGTGGACCTCGTCGACGGCGGGCAGCTCACGCGTCTTCTGCGCGTTCCACTGGCCGTACCAGCGCTTGAGCTGGCGGGCGATGTAGCCCTCGTGCTTGCCGAGGTCGGCAAGGCCGACAGCGTCGAGGTCGACCGCGTGGATCGCCGCCATGGTGTCGACGATCGACTCGCTCGCGGTGCGGCGCGCCGCGGGGGAGAGCGCCGCCTCGGCCTCCTGGGGGTCGTGCAGCACGTGGCCGTCGACGAAGCCCATGACGTAGAACGGGGCGCCGATGACGCCCGGATCGTCGCAGAAGCCGAGCGCAGGAGCGACCGGCACGGCCGAACCCTGGAGGGCGTGGATCAGGCGGTGCTCGCGGCCCATGTCGTGC
>JAODBQ010000310.1 GCA_025464045.1 Ilumatobacteraceae bacterium | reverse complement strand
GGGCCGAGGGTGAGACTGGGCCGCAGGGTGTCCCAGGCCCGACCGGTGCCACCGGCGCGCCGGGTGACACCGGGGCGACGGGCGACGCCGGGGTTGCTGGCGTGCAGGGTGACACAGGGGACACCGGGGCGACGGGTGGACCTGGCCCTGCTGGCGCGCAGGGTGAGCAAGGGCCCGTCGGCGTTGACAACGCGTTCGCCTACCACCTCAACCCGCAGGACGGGACACAGCTCTTCGTCGATCTCGGTGCGGAATTCGCAGCATCGCAGTTCGTCGTCGATTGCCTGACCTCCGACAATTCGCTCACGACGGGCATCCATTTCACGGCTGACTTCGCGGGCGACCCGTTCGTGTCCGTCGATGGCGCAGCGCCCTTCTTTGTCAGCGGCGGAGAGACGGCGGACGTGCTGACGACGTCGACCCCACCAGGACAGACACTGAAGACGGTCAGCGCGTTCATCGGGCGCGGCAATGGTGGCATCGAGGTGACCGTCACACTTCTCTCCACCCAACAGTTCCACGACTGCTGGGCTTACGTGCACGTGATCTGGTTCCCGACGACGCCGTTGCCGACCGTCACCACGATCCCCTGACCCCCTCCCACCTCCCACGCTGGCCGCGTCGAGGTGGCGGCCGATCTTCGGCCTGACACCTTGGCGCCGGCGGCCTCCGTCCAGCAGCGTCGGGCCCCGAACTGGCCGTTGGTTGACATCGAGAGGCCAACGCTGAGTGAGTCCCGTCCCGTCGACGGGGTGGCCGATAGTCCCGCTCCGTGCCTGCCTCCGGGACGCCCGAGAACACCGGCACTCCGACGCGCGCGGCCAGATCGGCCGCGGGGCTACTCGAACTTCGCCGGGCGCTTCTCGCGGAACGAGGCGAAGCCCTCGCGGCCGTCTGGGCTGTTGTCGCTGACCATCGCCCGCACGGCGATGTCCTCGCACGACGCTTCGAACGTCGCCGCCGCAGCCGCGTTGTACACGGCGCGCTTGAGCAAGCGGGTGGCGATCTGCGGGCCGGCGGCCATCTCCGTCGCCCAGGCCATCGCCGTCGGCAGCGCCTGGTCGTCGTCGACCACCTCGTTCACCATCCCCAACGCCAGCGCCTCCTCGGCCGCCACGATGCGCTTGCGCAGCAGCAGCTCCAGCGTCTTGGCGAGGCCGACGTGCTCGAGCAGCAGGTGGTGACCGCCCTCGTCGGGCAGGAAGCCGAAGCGCAGGGTGGCGCTGCCGAGCCGGGCGCTGCGGGCCGCGACCTTCAAGTCGCAAGCGAGCGCGAGCGAGAGCCCGCTCTGGATGGCGATGCCGTTGAGGCAGGCGATCGTCGGCTTGTCGAGGGCGCGCAGCGCGGCGTTCACCCGTTGCGACGCCATCCGCAGCGTGGTGTACGCGGAGATCGGCGTGTGGTTCGGCGCAGCCACCTCCGGGGCGATCTCCACGGTGTCGGTGTTGTAGCCGCCGGTGATGTCGTCGCCGGCACAGAACGCCCGACCGGTCCCGGTGAGCACGGCGACACGCACCCGCGGGTCGTACTGGATCTGCTCGAACAGGGCGATCAGATCGCGCTTGGTGGCGAGGCCGAGCCCGTTGAGCTTCTCGGGGCGGTTGAACGTGAGCACCAGCACGCCGGCGTCGTCGACGGTGACGTCGAAGCCGGTGTAGTGACCGGCGATCTCGGGTTCGGACATGGGCGGACCCCCTTCGGATGAGCGCTTCAGGGCAGGTTGAGCACGCGTCGCGCGTTCTCGCGGAGGAACAGCGGCCACACGTGGTCGCGGAACGGCACCTGTGGCAGCTCGGCGAACGTGCGCGACAGGGGCAGCCCGATCGGGAAGTACCCGGAGTAGATGATCTTCTCGGCGCCGCGCGTGTTGGCGTACTCGACGATCTCGCGCGGGTAGTACTTCGGGGCGAACCCGCTCGTCGAGAAGTACAGGTTCGGCCACTTGAGCATCAGCTTGACGGCGAGATCGGCCCAGGGTTCGGCGCCGTGGCGCATCACGATCTTCAGCTCCGGGAAGTACGCGCACACCTCGTCGAGCAGCCCGACGTACTGCGGCGCGAACGCCACCCGCGGTCCGGGCACGCCGACATACATGAAGATCGGCAGGTCGAGCTCGATGCACGTCGCGTAGATCGGGTACATCCGCTTGTCGTTGATCGGGATCGGGTGCGTGCCGAACGCTGCGCCGTGCTCCAGCGACGTGACCGGGTGGTGCTCGACCATGAAGCGGATCTCGCGCAGCGCGTCGTAGCCGAGCATCGGGTTGACGCTGAACTGTCCGGTGAAGCGGTCGGGGTGGCCCTCGATCGTTGCCAGCGAGAGCGGGTCCTCCGGCGTGGTGTGCATCAGCACGGCGCGCTCGATGCCGTAGCGATCCATCTCCGGCAGCAGCAGCTCGGCGCCTTCCGGTCCGCCCACGGCCGGCAACTCGTCATGGAACATGTAGCCGATCGACGTGCCCGAGGCTTGCGGCGGGGGCGGCAGGACCTTGCTGCGCGGCCGGGCGTTCTCTCGCCCGTCCAGTGGGCGCACGCCCATCATCGTGTCGATGATCCCGATGTCCGACGGCATCCCCACGCGGCCAGTGTTGCCGCCCCCGGCGACGTCAGGCGAACGCGGCCCTCCGAGGTGGGCAGCGATCAGCGTGCCTGCGCGCTCTCGCGCAGCAGTTCGGCCGGTCGAACTTACGCGCGCGCGACCCGAAGGACTGCTGAACTGCGCCGAGTCGGCGGAGGCTCGCCTGTGACTCGACCTCATCTCCGCCCACAACGGGCCGGCGGAGTCGGAGAGGTGCGACCTCGACCGGCAGCATCACGATGGTGGCGGCGCGATGCTGTGGTCGGGTGATCGGGAGGCGATCATGGAGCACGGTACTGACAGGACTGATGCAGGGAGACTTCGCGTCCGGCTCTTCGGTGATCCGGAGGTGAGGTCGGATTCGGGTCTGGTCGAGGCCTTCGCCTCGCCCCGGTTGGTTTCGTTGTTGGCGTTCCTGGTGGTGCACCGCGAGGTGGCGGTGGCCCGGCGTCGACTCGCGTTCCTGTTCTGGCCGGACTCGAGCGAGCCCCAGGCGCGCTCCAACCTGCGTCAGGCGCTGTACAGCATCCGGCATGCGTTGGGTGTCGGCGACCTGTTCCTTCGTCTCGACGGTCAGTTGGTGCAGTGGCGCAGCGATGCGCCGGCTGACGTGGACGTCGTCGACTTCGAACGATTGCTCGCCCCGGCCGACGGTTCGGTGAGTGAGGCGGCGTTGGTGCAAGCCGTGTCGATGTATGCGGGCGATCTGCTGGCGGGTGTGTACGACGAGTGGGTCGAGACCGAACGCGCACGGTTGCGACGTTCGTACGTCGACGCGCTGCACGCTCTGGTCGGTTTGGCAGAGGCGCGGATGGATCTGCGTGCCGGCGTCCACTGGGGTGGCTGCCTGCTGCGCGCGGACCCACTCGACGAATCTGCACATCGGGGGCTGATGGACGTGTACCACCGGTTGGGGGATCGCGCCCGCGCCGTGCACGTGTACGACGCATGCGTTTCGACGTTCGATCGCGTGCTCGGCGTGACTCCGGGCGCCGACACGGTCGCCTTGTACGGGCGGATCGTTGCCGATACCGAGCGGACCAGTTCGGTCGAAGGTCATCACGCCGGATCGATGTCGGTGATGCCGAGCCCATCGTTGGTCGGCCGCGCAGCCGAGTGGAGCGAACTGCTGGATTGTTGGCACTCGGTGACATCGGGGAGAACCCGGTTCGTGATCGTTCGGGGAGAGCCTGGGATCGGAAAGACATACCTTGCAGAAGCATTTCGCAGCTGGTGCGCGCGTCAGGACGTGATCGCGGTGACGGCGAGTGCGTTCGAGGCCGAGGGAGACCTGCCGTACGGCCCATTGGTCGAAGTCATGCGGTCTGACGGGATTCGCGGCGGACTGGGAAAGCTGGACGAGCCCTGGCTGAGCGAGTTGACGCGTCTTCTGCCCGAGCTCGGGATGGCGAACCGGAGCCGGCGGGTCGTCTCGGCCGACGAGCCGGGGGCGAAGCGGCGCTTGTTCGAGGCGATGTGCCGGGGTGTCGTCGCATCCGCGCAGCCGGTGCTGGTGGTCATCGACGATCTGCAGTGGTGTGACCCGGAGACGCTCGAGTTCGTGCACTTCCTGATCCGATTCGCGGCGCAGACCGGCGCACCGTTGCTCGTCATCGGTACGAGCCGGGACGAGGGCCTCACCCCGGCGCACCCGGTGAACCTGCTCCTGGCCGGTTTGCGTGCGATCGATGTCGTGGTCGAGCTGGTACTCGCGCCATTGAGCTCGGGGGCGGCGACCGAGCTGGCCGTTGGGCTGTTCGGCCGGACCGCCTTGGTCGACCAGGTGGTCGAGCACGCCGAAGGCAATCCGTTGTTCCTCGTCGAGATGGCACGCGCGGGGATGTCAGGATCGAGGGTTGGTGGTCAGCTCCCCGAGCGGATGAGGGCGGTGATCCTCCAACGACTCGCCCGACTTCCCGCCAGCGCTGATCAGGTGGCCGCGATCGGTGCGATGATCGGTCGCCCGTTCACCGTGGAGCTCGTCGCGGAGGTCGCGCAGTGCGCCGACCCCCATCTCTGGTTCGACGCGGTGGCCGGCGTCGATGAGCTGTGGCGGCGTGGGATCGTCCGTGAGCTGGGCAACGCCACGTACGATTTCGGTCACGGCAAGGTGCGCGACGTGGCCTACGACGCGGTTGCGCCGGCCCGACGGGCCCAGCTCCACCGGGCGATCGCCGTCGCGATGGAACGTCTCAACCGGGACGCCCCGGACGAGGCGGCGGCGCAGGTCGCGGTTCACTATGACCGGGCGGGCGCAGACCAGCTCGCAATCGCCTCCTACCGGCGGGCGGTCGACGTCGCCCGGCGTGTCTACGCATACCAGGACATCGTCGGACTTGCCCGGCGGGCCTTGGAACTGGTCGCACGGTGCCCGGCCACGCCCGACCGCGACGAAGCCGAGCTGACGTTCTTGGATCGTCTCGGCGTCGCGCTCTACGCGGGGAGCGGCCAGCGGCGACATGACGCGTCGATCTACGAGAGGGCCGACAGGCTCCGCGCCCGCCTGGGACGTGGGCCCGACCCTACGACCCTACGCACTGCGGCCAACCTCGCCATTGGTGAGCGAGACTTCCCGCTCGCGCACCGCAACGGCGAGCGCCTGCCCGAACAAGGAGCCGCGATCGACGACCCGGTGCTGCGGACCGAAGGTCACTACCTCCTCGGCGTGACGTCGTTCTGGCTGGGTGAGTTCACGGCGTCGCGGGATCATCTTGCGCGCGCACTGTCCTCATACGCGCCGGAGCGGATGGCCGAACATCTGGAAAGGTTCGGCCAGGACCCCAGGGCCGTGTGCCTCGTGCGATCCGGCTTCACGGCGTTCCACCTCGGAGACTTCCAACACGCCGACGATGTCACGCACCGAGCCGTGGCCGACGCCCACACAACCGGTCATCCGTACACGACCGCTTACGTGAGCGCCTTCGCCGCCTGGCAACACCTCGACGCCGGTCGGCCCGACGTCGCCCGGGAGCTGATCGCCGACATCGATCGCGGGTTCCACAACGGCTGGATCGATCTGATCAGGCGCATCGTCACAGCTGGGGCGGACAGCTCCCGAGCCAACCCGCACGGCAGTGTCGACGCGCTCGCTCGCGTCGCGGACGACGCCCGCGACAGCCAACCGGTGGTGCAACCGCTCGCGCTGCTGCTCCTCGCCCGAGCCCACGCAAGCGACGGGCACTCCGAGCGAGGCATCGAACCAGCCCAGATCGCCCTGTCCCTGGTCGAGCAGTCCATGCCGTTCCACGAAGTCGACGCCTGCCTCGTCCTTGCCGAGCTCCTCGCCTCCGCCGGAGGCAAGGGCCCGACGATCGAGCGACTTCTGCGTCGGGCGACGGCGATCGCCTCCCGACAACGCGGTGCCGTGCTCGAGCTTCGCGCCCGCACCGCTCTCGTCGAATGGTCGCGGAGCATCGCCCGTACCAACTGCGACACTGACGTCCGCGCGCTGACCGATCTCTGCGGCCGCTGGCCGGCGCACACGCGCAGCGTCGCCCTCGACCGCGCCCGCGCGACGCTCGGTCGCTGACACACATCAAGGCGAGCTGAGACAGCGCCAGGCGAGATGCAGCGCCCCTCGATGCTCGTACGAACCCGCCGCATCAAATCCGAAGAAGCGAAGCTGCCTCGGATTGACGGTTCAAGAACGCCCAGGGCGCGACGCTACCGCCGCCGACCAACGCCACGACGATCGCAAACAGCTCCGCGGGCCTGGCCTCGGCGCCAACCGCGCCATCGACGGACGACGCGAGCCAGCCTCGATCCGAACCCGACGAACCGCCGTTGCGGGCAGCCAACACCGCAACCGAAGGACCATTGTGAGAACGCGACGACCAGCTCCGATCAAGATCTGCGTGCCCCTGATCTTGGGCACACAACACCTGGCGTCCGCCGATCCGGGCCAACACCGTCAGCGCCGCTCACGATGACCGACTCCGACAACCACACAACCCGGGTGACGATACGTGATGACCTCACGGCCACGACGACGTTCGTGACCGATCACCTCGTTGTCGAGTTCGACGTACCGCCGGACTTCGAACCGTCCTTCCCCACCAGGGGCGATCATGACGTCGACAACGAGGCGGACGGACAGCGCTGGCACGCGCAGCCGAACTCGGGCGACACCACCGACACCGCCAACTGTGGGCTGCTGGTCGTCAGCGTCCGACACGACCACTCGGGCACTCTTGGCTGGCAAGTGCAGATCGGGACCGCCGCACACAGCGTCGACGCCGTTCGCTGGGGCCGAGATCCTGACGACAGCCAGCAGACCGCGCACGACGAACGAGCCAACGTGCGCTCGGCGGTCGCAGTCGCAGAGCCCGTACTCCAATCGGGCGAGGCGCACCTCGTCATCCCGCGCCTGCGCGTCGAACGTCGCGCAACCACTGTTCGACCCCGATCGACCGACGTGACCACCGACAGGAGAGGTGACCGCACCGGCGACCGGCTCGCCCGCCGCCGAACCCGTCACCGCGCGCCGATGACTTGGTCGCAGCAACTTGCCGCCGGCGAGACCCCAACAGCCGTCGCGGAAGCGACCGTCGAGCCCACGGCGAACCGCCGTCGGTACGTCCCGATCGCGATCATCACGACCGCGGTCCTCAGCTTCGTCGCGGGCGCAATGACGATCGGTGCCCAAACTCGCCCACGGACGAGAACCACACTCAATGTGACCGCGGCCGCAACCACCCCGCCTGGCGCGGCGGCTGGCCATGCGCCCACCTCAGATCTCACCAGCGACGCCAACGTCTACGACCTCGCGATTGGGCGGGCCCACAGCACACCCGGCTCCACCGTGCCGGCCACCGCGACTGGTCAGGCCGTCCCGCTGGCATCGGACGCGCAGCTGCTCACCCGCCTCCAAGCTTTGGCGGCTGCCGGCATCCTGCCCGATCAAGACCTGCGGAACGAGCACGTCGACGAGTCGACAACGGAGTACGCGATCGACCCGTTCAGCCTTGCATCAGAGATCACGCCACCCTGAGCCTCGATCCGCGGACGGGCAGCCGCGCGTCAGACGCCGAGCAGCTCGGCGACGCCGCCGAAGAAGCTGGCACGAACCTCGTCACTGACCTTCGCACTCGCCAGCTGCCGCTCGCACAACTCGACGGCGCTCGCGCTGCCCTCGACGTGCGGGTAGTCGCTGGAGAAGCACAGCACCTCGGACGGGATGTGCTCGATCACGCCTTGGAGCGGGTGCGTGGCCGGCAGCGGCGTCACCCGGATCTGACGGCGCACGTACTCGGCCGGGGTGAGCGGCAACG
This sequence comes from Ilumatobacteraceae bacterium, assembly GCA_025464045.1. GTDB lineage: Bacteria > Actinomycetota > Acidimicrobiia > Acidimicrobiales > Ilumatobacteraceae > JAODBQ01. The sequence continues at coordinate 5,423 of JAODBQ010000310.1, read as the reverse complement.
TGTAGCTGTCGCCGACGACGAGATGGCTTGGCCGGACCTGGTCGTCGTGCTGGTCGCGCCCGGTGCGACCGATGCTCAGCTCCATCGCCGTGAACAGGTGTGGCAACCAGTCGATGCCGACCTCCTCGACGACGACGGTCAGCTTCGGATGTCGCTCCAGCACACCGTCGTAGACGAGCGCGCCGACGAGAAGTTGCGGTCCGATCTGCGACGCGACGAGCATGTTCAGCAGGCTGTGCGTGTTCAGGTTGTCGGCGCCGTTGTTCGCCCAGCCGGGGTTGATCCGTTCCCGAGCGAAGCCGACGTGGGCGAACGCGGCCATGCCGAGGTCCTCGGCGGCATCCCAGATCGGCTCGAAGTCGGGGTGCGAGATCGAGCGGGCGAGCGTGCGACCACCCGACTCGGTGCGCCGCCCGCCGCCGACCGGCGCCTCCGGGATGACGAACGCGCGACTTCCCTCGGAGCGCATGCGCGTCATCTCGGCGATCGACCAGGCGACGTCGCCGAGGTCGATCTGGGTCACCGGGATCAGCCGATCCGTGTGCCCGTCGACCGTGTCGGTGGCCCACTGGTTCCAGCAGTGCCGGATCCGCTGCTGCAGTTCGTGGCGCCGGGCGCGGCTCGCCTGCACGAACGCGCCGACGAGGAACGTCGGGTTGAGGAACTGGACGTCGATGCCGCGGGCGTCGCAGAACGCGAGCCGGGCCTCGGGTCCGTAGAACGGATCGTCGCTCGGGACCTCCTGACGGTCCGGCTGCAACGTGTCGGTCAGCTCGAGGTGCTTGACGAACCCGGGTGGGACGAGGTCGAAACGGTCGTTCGGCTGTTGTGCCTCGGGCAGCGCAGCGAACGAGGGGTCGGAGAACCCGAACACGCTGCCGGCGATGTCCATGAACCGCGCCGCCGGCCCGAGCGCCTCGGCCAGTTCCGGATCGGTGCGCTCGACCCAATCGAGCGGTTCGTGCAGATGGCTGTCGACATCGATGATCCGCATTGCTGCCCCCTCGCGCGTCTCTTGACTCGCGGCCCGAAGCCTACGCAACGCGTCGCGTTGCGGCCGGGAGTGGGCGCACCGCGCGCTGGTCGAAAATTCACGCGCCTGCGCGCACGGGGAACGCTGCTTCCACAGCCGGGATCGGGGGCGTCGATCTCGAGCGCAACCTCCGGAGGGAGGCCGGCTCGGCCGATCAGGAGGGGACGATCGATGATGGGTGCTGTCGCGCCGGGGACAACCGCGGCTTCGAAAACCGGTGTGTCGTACGATCACCGTGGTGGGCGCGACACGGTGCGAGTGAGAGCGCGGCGGGTCTCCGCGACGGCGTCGGTGCTGTGCATCTGGGCGCTGTCGCGAGTCGTGGTGGCGGCGGGATTGACGCTCGGCTACAGCTGGTCGCGAGGCGTCGTGAGCGGTGGCGGGTTCTTCGTGTGGGACGGCCGCTGGTACCGCCAGATCGCCCTCCTCGGCTACGGCGGCCCACCGCGCGCGGGGATCGAATCGCCGTGGCCGTTCTTCCCCTTGCTCCCCGGCCTCGTCCACCTCGTGCGCGCCGTTGGCCTGTCGGACGTTGCCGTCCTCGTCGCGAACCATCTGCTCTTCCTCGTCGCACTGCTCGGCGTCCGACGACTCGCTGATCGTCACTTCGGCCGCGACGTGACGCGTTGGTCGATCTGGGCGCTCGCCGTGTTCCCGATGTCCGGCGTGTTCTCGATGTTGTACCCGTCGGCGATCTTCTTGGCGGCGTCGGTGTGGGCCTTCGAGCTCGCCGAGCAGCGACGCTGGGGGTGCAGCGGGCTGGCAGCCTGCGCGGCGACGATGGTCCGCCCGAACGGACTGATCGTCGTGATCGTGCTCGCCGTCGCGACGCTGTCGGCACAACCCGCTCGCCGGCGCCTCTCGATCGCGGCTCGACTGGCCGGACCGTCAGCGGTCGCGATCGCGTTGTGGACGGGGTTCTGCTGGCAGCGGACCGGGAACCCGTTCGTGTTCGTCAGCGCCAAGTCCGCGTGGGACGAGGTGACCGCGATCGGCTTCGGCCACCGCGTCGTCGACGATCTCCAGTTCGACAGCGTCATGCTCCACGTCGTGATCGGGGTCGTCGCCGCGACGGCCCTGTGGGTGGCCCGGGACAGGCTGCCGCGCTCCTGGGTGGTCTTGGGCGCCATCACCGTGACCCTGCCGCTCGTCACCGGGCTCCTCGGGCTCGGCCGGTACAGCAACGAGTGCTTCCCCGTCGGGATCGCCGGCGGCGTGCTGCTCGTGCGCCTTCCGCCGCGGGCACGCTCCACCGTCCTGATCGCGTCGACGGCTGGCAGCTTCGCCGTCGCCGTCGCGATGGCATCCCAGCGACTCCTCCCCTGACGTGCACCGCCGCGATCGGTGCGCCGCAGATCCGTGGAGGACGGTCGCCCATCGTGTGCCGATGCTCTTGGATGCGCTGACGGTCGATGCGGCCGATCGAGGCCCGCAGATGTTCCGCCTGTCATCGCTGCGCGGCACGAAGGTGCTGATCGCCGCCTGGGCCTCCTGGTGAGGGTGCCGACTTGACCTGCCCGTGTGGCAGGCGCTGCGAACCGAGTTGCACCCCAAGGGGCTGGAGATCGTCGCGGTCGCGCTCGACACCGGCGGCGCGGAGGCGGCACGGCCGTGGATCGAAGCCGCCGGGCCCGACCACCCGTCGTTGATCGACCAGGCGCACATCACCGACGAGCTGTTCGGCTTCGTCAACGTGCCCAACGGCGTGTGGATCGACGAGGAGGGAATGCTGGTCCGCCCCGCCGAACCGGCGTGGCCGCCGAGGGAGCCCGCCTCCGCGCGCTACGACGAGATCCCTGCGGACACGCCGCAACGCCTCAAGGAGATGCTCGGCGAGGCGCGCAAGATCCGCACCGATCCAGCTGCGTACGTGGCTGCATTGCGCGATTGGGTGGAGCTCGGCGCCGAGAGCCGGTACGCGTTGTCGCCCGACGAGGTCGTCGAACGGTCCCAGCCACCCGACCATCTCCTGGTGAGCTGACGCTCGGCCGCGTTCGTCCGCGCTCCTGCGCGGCAGCGAAGATGGCGCAGCACGACACGAGGGGTGACGACGATGAACGGCGAGACACAGGAGCTCGGGTTCGATCCCGAGGCGCTGCGCGAGAAGTACCAGCGCGAACGCGACAAGCGGGTGCGCGAAGACGGCGCCGATCAGTACTTCGAGATGGCCGGTGCGTTCGCGCGGTATGCCGAGGAGGACCCGTACGCCGATCCCGAGTACTCCCGCGCACCCATCACCGACGAGGTCGAGGTCGCCATCGTCGGCGGCGGGTTCAGCGGTCTGCTCGCCGGCGCGCGGCTCTCCGAGGCGGGTGTCGCCGATCTCCGCGTCATCGAGGCGGGCGGTGACTTCGGTGGCACCTGGTACTGGAACCGTTATCCGGGTGCGCAGTGCGACATCGAGTCATATTGCTACCTGCCGTTGCTCGAGGAGCTGGGTTACATGCCACGGGAGAAGTACTCCTACGCGACCGAGATCTTCGAGCACTCGCAGCGGATCGGCCGCCACTACGGGCTCTACGACAAGACGCACTTCCAGACGAGGGTGCGCTCGATCGACTGGGACGACGAGATCAAGCGGTGGCACATCAGCACCAACCGCGACGACGACATCAAGGCCCGCTTCGTCGTGATGGCGCTCGGCACCGCGACTCGGGCCAAGTTGCCGGGTCTGCCGGGCATCGACGAGTTCGAGGGACATTCGTTCCACACCAGTCGATGGGACTACGGCTACACGGGCGGTGACACGACCGGCGGGATGACCGAGCTGGCCGACAAGCGGGTGGCGATCATCGGCACCGGCGCGACGGCGATCCAATGCGTGCCACGGGTCGGCCAGTACGCCCAGCAGCTGTACGTGTTCCAGCGCACGCCGTCGTCGGTCGACTGGCGCGGCAACAAGCCGACCGACCCGCAGTGGTGGGAGACGCTCCAGCCGGGATGGCAACGCGAGCGACGCGAGAACTTCAACGCGCTCGCCTCGGGTCAGCCCGTCGCCGTGGACCTCGTGCACGACGGCTGGACGGACATCTTCCGCAACGTCGTCACCGCGCCCAAGGGCGCCGACAAGCCGAAGACCAGGGAAGAGCGCGCCCAGGTGCTCGAGATCGCGGACTTCAGGAAGATGAACCAGATCCGCCAGCGCGTCGACGACACGGTGGAGCACGCGGACACGGCGGAAGCGTTGAAGCCGTACTACCGCCAGATGTGCAAGCGGCCGACGTTCAACGACGAGTTCCTGCCGTGCTTCAACGAGGACAACGTCACGCTCGTCGACGTCAGCGACGCCAAGGGCGTCGAGCGGATCACACCGAAGGGCGTCGTGGCGAACGGTCGCGAGTACGAGGTGGACTGCATCATCTACGCCTCCGGCTTCGAGATCTCGGCCCAGTTCCGGCGGCGTCTCGGCATCGAGATCAACGGCCGCGATGGCATGTCGCTGTTCGACTGCTGGGCCGACGGGTTGCGGACCCTGCACGGGTTCTCGACCCGAGGGTTCCCGAACTGGTTCTACATCGGTGTGTCGCAGAACGCATTCAGCGTGAACATGACCGCGATGTTCGACGACCAGGCCCGGCACATCGCCTACGTCATCGCCGAGACCCGCCGCCGTGACGCCATCACGGTCGAGCCGACCGACGCAGCACAGGACGAATGGGTCGATCTCCTCAACGGGTTCCACGTCGGCGGCCTGGGCTTCCTCGAGACCTGCACACCCGGCTACTACAACAACGAGGGCGCGCCGCGAGCCGGCAGCGCGTTCTTCGGTGCCTACACCCCCGGCGTCAACGCCTTCAACCACCTCCTCGAGGAGTGGCGCGAGGACGGCGAGATGGCCGGCATGGAGCTCGATCGGCCGAGCTGATCCGCCGGCGCGCGGGGCCGCCCGGCCGATGGTCACGCGGTTCGCGGGCGGTCGGGGTGAGCACCGAGACGAACCACGCGCTCGGTCGCGCGATCGCGTTGTTCGCTTGCGTCGGAACCGCACAACCGGTCGCGACGACCAGTCCCGGATGGTTCGCACGCTGATCTCCACCGGGTTCGTCCTCGCCGGGCTGGCCCTCGCCCCTGGTCCGGCGTTCGCCCACACCGATGCCGACCTCGTCGCCGTCGCTGCCGGCGACGAGGCAACGATCACGCTCGAGCCCAACCACGGATGCGACGGTTCCCCCACGATCCAGGTCGCAGTCCGCGCGCCGGTCGAGGCTGCGGTGCCCGGCGAGGTCGACGGGTGGAGCGTCACGGCGGAGCCCGACGGCAGTGGTCGCACCGTGCTGCGGTGGACCGGTGGGGTCCTGCCGGCGGATCAGCGCGGCGCGTTCCCGGTGACGTTCACGGCACCCGACACGGTTGGCGCGTTGCTGACCTTCCCGAGCGTGCAGTACTGCGA
>JAODBQ010000305.1 GCA_025464045.1 Ilumatobacteraceae bacterium | reverse complement strand
GGGCAACCCGGCAGCCGAAGAGCAGCACGACCGGGCGATCGTCCCGGACGGCCAACCCGGCGCCGGTGGCGCGTTCTGCATCGCCCAGCGCTGGGTGCACGACCTCGGCTACTTCAACAGCCTGCCGTTGCAGGACCAGGAGAACCTGTTCGGCCGGACGAAGGTGGACTCGAAGAAGCTGCCGACGCAGGTCCCCACGTCGCACCTCTCCCACGTCGAGCTCCACGAGGGCAAGACCGCCGACGAAAGCACCCCCAAGCGCGGTGAGATGGTGCGTCGCTCGACGCCGTATGCGTTCCACGACGGCACCGTCGGCCTGTACTTCATGGGCTTCTGCAAGGAGCAGGCACCGATGCGCGAGCGCATGGAGGCGATCTACGGCATGAACGGTCAGCCGCGCGACGCGCTCACCGACTACTCGACGCCGGCCTCCGGCTCGTACTACTTCGCCCCGTCGGCGGAGACGCTGCACGCGATCCTCGGCTGAGCTCGCAGCAGGAGGGCGGTGATCCCGGCGATCACCGCCCACCCTGCCGGCGACCATCGCGGTGCCGGCTCGAGCCGCGCCCCGAGCGCAGCGATCGTCGCGACCCAACGTGTCCCGATCGCGGCCGGCCACATCACCAGCCGAGCCAACGCGTGCGGCAGGAACGCGGCGCTGATGCCGGCGGGGATGCCCCACAGCATCACCACCGCGGCGACCGGGACGGCGAGCAGGTTGGCCGGTACCGAGAGGATCGGCAGGCGGTGGAAGACGAGGACGCTCGGCACCACGACCCCGACCTGGGCGCCGAGCGCGGTGGCGAGGCCGATCCGCCACCACGGCGGGCCGCGCAGGCGCACCGCCAGCCACGGACCGACCACGCACACGCCGGCCGTTGCTCCGACCGAGAGCCAGAAGCCGACGGACCAGACCAGCAGCGGATCGACGACCTCGAGCAGGATCACCGCGATCGCGAGCAACCGCACCGGGTGCTGCCGCCGGCCGAACGCGAAGCTGGAGACCGCGAGCATCGCCATCACCCCGGCCCGCAGCACCGACGGCTCGAACCTGGTGAGGGCCATGAACCAGCCGATGAGCGCGACCGAGGCGGCCCAGCGCAGCCACGGACGCAACCGTTTGAGCAGCGGCGACGCTGCCGCCAGGAGGAACACGAGGTTCTCCCCTGAGACGGCGGTGAGGTGGCTGAGGCCGGCGTCGCGGAACCCCTGGACCATCGCCGGCGGCTCGTTGCTGTCGTCGCCGATCACCAGGCCGGTGAACAGGGCGGCCTCGGCAGCAGGCATCGCCTCGCGGGCGCTGGACTGCAACGCATCGCGCACGCGGGTGCTCGCCCGATCGAGCGCCGATCCCGGCGCGACGTCGCCGGCGTAGTCCACCTCCATCCGCCCGACCACGTGGCGGATCTGCGCACGACGTTCGTTGCTCCCCGACCGGCGACGGGTGCCGGAGATCCACACCAGGTCGCCGGAGTGCCGCGCCGCCAGCCGGCGCTTCGCCGATCCGTAGGTCCAGGCGTCGAAGCGCTGACCGTCGACTTCGAACGTCACCCGCAGGGCCGCGCCGAACGGCGCCGGGTCGCCGACGACCTCCACCCATCCTCTGTACGGACCGAGCACGCGCGGCTGCGCCTGCGACCACGCGTGGCGGGAGAGCCCGACCCCACCGAGGACGAGCAGGGCGCACGCGGCCGCAGCCGTCGACGACCGCCAACGGACGGCGAGCACGATCGCTGCCGACCCGGCGATGACGAGCCCGACCGGCCAGCTGCCTGACCAGACCGCCAGCGTCATCGCGATCGCGACCACCGCCAGCGCCGCGTCCGGCAGGGGGTGCCGGTCGGCCGCGCCACGCACGCCGTACGCTGCGCTCATGCAGGCCACCTCCTCCGCCAGGCCGGTGCGCGGCGGACCGCGCGCGTACCGCGCCAGGGTGCGCCTGCTCGGACCGTTCGTCGGACTGCTGCCGCCGACGGTGATGGGGCTCCTGGCGCTGCTGTTGCTCCACGGCAGCACGTCGACCAGTCGCGGGGTCGCCGGGTTCGCGCTGGCGCTGTTCGCGGCACCGGGCCTCCTCGCTGCTGGCGCTCCGCTGGCCACGGGATCGGGCGTGTACGCACAGGCGATCCTCGCCAGCGCGGTGCTGTGGCTCGTGATCGGTGTGATCGCCGCTCGCCGGGCGACCCGCTCGCCGGTGGCGACGTGGCGAGACTTCTGGCGGGAGTGGGCGTGGCCGAGCGCCGGCGTGTGGCTCGGCGTGGCCGCGGCGTTGGGCATCGCCGACCTCGCCGTCGGCTCCGCACTGTTCTGACGCGGTCGCGGTCGCCGTCGCTCCCGTTCACGGCCCCGTCGCCATGCACGGCGGCGGGGCGCGAACCGGCCATGGTGGCGCTCACGTCGTGACCAGGCCGCGCAGCGCGTCGAGCTTGGCCGGGCCGATGCCGCGCACCTCGCCCAGGTCGTCGACGGTGCCGAACGGGCCGTGTGCGTCGCGGTAGGCGACGATCGCGGCCGCCGTCGCCGGCCCGATCCCCGGCAGCACGTCCAGCTCGTCGGCGGTGGCGGCGTTGAGGTCGAGCGGCCCGGGCGGCACCGTCGAGCCGACGACGGCGTCGGGCGCATCACCAGCGGCCACCGCCGGCACGGCCTCCCCCACCACCGGCACGTAGATGCGGCTACCGTCCCGCGCCAGCGCGGCGAGGTTCACGCCGGCGGCGTTCGCGTCCGTCGTCATCCCGCCCGCTGCGGCGATCGCGTCGATCACGCGGGCGCCGGCGACGAGGTGGTAGACGCCGGCGTTCGACACCGCCCCGGCGACGTAGACGACCACGTCCGCGGCGACCGTCGTGCTGGACGAGATCGCCGCCGACGCGACGGTCGCCGGTGCGGGCCCCTTCGTGGTGGTCGCACCCGCGGCGTACGGCAGCTGCGACTCGGTGGACGGGCGCGGCGCGCGCAGCAGCCAGAACGCGGCCACCGCGACGAGCACGACCGAGATCCCCACGGCCAGCAGCCGGGCGACGCCGAACCAGACGATCCACGAGCGGACGCGATCGAGCAGCGGGCGCGACGGCGCCGGCCGGGGCGGATGGACCTCCACTGACGACCTCCTCGGGCATGCGGACGAACGGCGCCACACGATCAACCGGGGAAGGTTGTCGGCGACGTTAGCGCCTGCCGAGCACTGCCGCGCCAGGCATCGGGCGCCGCCGGCCAGCACCGCTGGAGCACGCATCGAGCAGCCACCGACCGGCCGTCGTTCCGGACCTCGCCGCAAGCGCACGGTCGGTTCCCGGCGGTGACCACGACGACGGATCCACCGGTGACCGAACCGATCAGCCGTGCGCGGCGACGGCGCGCAGCGACCCCGCGCTCAGAGGGCGATGTGTTCGGCGAGCTCGTCGCGCACGGCGGTCGACAGCGAGCGACGGGCGACCCAATCGGCTTCGATCTCCATCGGGATGCGCAGGTAGGCGCCGGCGTGGCCCTTGCGACGGAGCCGCCACGTGGCGTAGGCGGCGACGTACCGGGCGGAGAAGCCGACCACGCCGTAGCGACGCCACTGACGGACGTGGACGAGCTCGTGGCGCAGCAGGTAGGGCGACGCGTGGCCGCTGCGCACGATCACGAGCCCGGGCAAGGTGATCCCGGCCGCCGAACCGGGAACGGGGCCGCCCTCCCACAACACGTAGCCGTCGCGATGTTCGAGTGGCATCCCGAGAGGGATGCTAGTTCAGAACAGGCGTTGCGTGAGCTGCTTGCGGTACGAAGCGGTGCGTGGATCGTCGGGGCCCATCAGCTCGAGGATGTCGACGTACTGCTGCCGGGCCTCCTCGTCGGTCTTCACCTTGTCGAGCAGCGCGGCGAGGGCGGCGTCGTGGTCGTCGTCGGGCCCGGTGCCGACTCGCGCCGCGGCGGCCACCTTGCGGGTGCGGTCGCTCTCGGGGATCCGCTGCAGGAGCGCCAGCGCCTCGTCGCCCCTGCCGTCGGCGACGAGCAGCTCGCCGAGGGCGATGATCGCGTCCTCGTTGCCGGGCTCGAGCTCCAGCGCCTGGCGCAGGCTGTCCTCGGTGCCCTCCTCGATCAGCTGAGCGATGGTGATCTCGGCCTCGCTCGGGCGCAGCGCGGCGACGAACTGCTCGACGACGTGCTCCGGGTAGGCGCCGACGAACCCGTCGACGACCTGCCCGTCGCGCATCGCGTACACGGCCGGGATCGACTGGACCCGGAACGCCTGGGCGATGCCCGGGTTCTCGTCGGTGTTGACCTTGACGAGCACCACGTCGCCATCGGTGGCGTCGATCACCTTCTCGAGGATCGGGCCGAGCGTCTTGCAGGGGCCGCACCACGGCGCCCAGAGATCCACCACGACGGTGGCGGTCTTGGAACGCTCCAGGACGTCGCTCTCGAACGTTTCGTCGGTGACATCGATGGCCATGTCCCAACGATACCGGGAGGCTGATACCACCCCGGGGGCGGGCACACCCGGGCGGCCCGATACCGTTCGCACGTGATGAGCACGGGGATCGATGTCGGAGCAGGCGACCGGGGTGCGGCGGGCGAGGTGGTGGCCGGGGTCGACCTCCCACGCGTGACCTCATGGCTGCACGACAACATCGACGGGGCGCGCGGTCCGTTCCGGTTCGACACCATCGCCGGGGGTCATTCCAACCTGACGTACCGGGTCACCGCAGCCGACGGGCGTCGGTTCGTGCTCCGCAGGCCACCGCTCGGTCACGTCCTCGCGAGCGCGCACGACATGGGCCGCGAGCACCGCCTGATCCACGCCCTCCAGGGTTCGGCCGTGCCGGTCGCTCCCGCGCTCGGCTTCTGCGACGATCCGGGCGTCATCGGCGCCCCGTTCTACATCATGGGCTTCGTCGACGGCCACGTGCTGCACGACCCCCAGGAGGCCGAGGCGGCGCTCTCCCCCACGGCGCGCCGCACCGCGAGCGAGTCGATCGTCGACACCATGGCGGCGATCCACGCGGTCGACCTCGACGCGGT
>JAODBQ010000303.1 GCA_025464045.1 Ilumatobacteraceae bacterium | reverse complement strand
GCCGCGGCGGCGGCGGTCGTGGCGGCGGCGGCCGTCGTGGCCGGTGCCGCTGCTGAGGCTGTCGTGGCCGGTGCGGCGGTGGACGACGACTTCTTGTCGCTGCCGCACCCCGCGATCGCGAGCGTCGCGACGACGGCCATTCCGAGACCCATCCTGATCCTGAGTGTCATGCTCTTCCCTTCATGGCGCCGTCGGCGACGCCACCGTGATCATTGCGTATACGTGCTGCCCAGCTCGCCGGTTCACTTCTGTTCGAGATTGTGCGGGCCGAACGACGCAGGCAGCAGCTCGTCGAGCGTGAACACCGCCCGCACACCGTCGGTACCGGCGGCGTAGATCGGCGTGTCCGGCGCGGCGAACTCGCGGATCCGTTGACGGCAGCCGCCGCAGCAGGTGCTCAGCTCCGTGCCGTCGCACACCGTCAGCACCGCGGTGATCGTCCGCTCGCCGGCCGCGACCATCGCCGAGATCGCGCCCGTCTCCGCGCACGCGCCCTGCGGGAACGCCGCGTTCTCGACGTTGCACCCGGCGAAGATGCGGCCCGAGGTCGAGCGCACGGCGGCGCCGACCTTGAACTGCGAGTACGGCGCGTGGGCGTTGGCCTGCACCGCCTTCGCGGCGTCGAACAGCGCTTGCACGTGCGGCTCCATCTCCGCACGATAGGTGCGCGCCGCCGTCGACCGCCGCTGCCGCGTTGCGGACCTGCGCTGTCCGGGATCGCGCGTATGGTCGTCGAGATGGGTGTGGAGTGGAACGCGGCGCCACCATCGCCGGGCGGAGGGCACACGTCCCGTTCGGGGTCGCCGCCATGCGCGGGCTCGGCGCTGCCGCGCGACCTCCACCTCGACCACCACTCCCGCTCGGCTGCTCCGGGCCGCGGATGAAGGAGCCACCAATGACCGATTCGTCGAACACGACGGCCGCCGTTCCCACGTTCCAGGTGGCGATCGACTGCGCCGACCCACACCTGCTCGCCAGGTTCTGGGCGGAGGCGCTCGCCTACACGGTCGAGGACCACCACGACGAGGTGCTGAAGATGATCGAGTTCGGCTTCGCCACCCGCGAGGACGCCGTCGAGATGGACGGACGGTTGAGCTGGCCCACCGCTGCCGCGTGCGCCGACCCGCACGGCGTGCGGCCACGACTGCTGTTCCAGCACGTGCCCGAGGCGAAGACGGTCAAGAACCGGCTCCACCTCGATCTGCGCTTCGGGGCGGAAGCCCACGATCGTGAGGTCGCCCGCTTCGAGGCACTCGGCGCCCGCCGCCTGTGGGACGGGCAGCAAGGTCCGCACCACTGGACGACGATGGCCGACCCCGAGGGCAACGAGTTCTGCGTCGCCTGAACCCGGCCACGAACCGGCGCGCGGTTCGCCCGCGGTCGCCGTTCAGCCGGCCGACGGCGTGATCGCCACCTGCCACACGTCGCCGGCCGTGCTCGACACCACGACCTGCCAACCGTCGGCGACGATCGACCGGCCGAGCGTGAGCAGCTCGGTGAACGGTGGCGCGCCGACCAGCGGCTGCTGGGTGCGCGCCTCGCCGGGCCGGACGGCGAGCCGGACCCGGTGCACCGCCACGCCGGACGCCGCCAGGTGGCCGTCGAAGCCACTGGCGGCAAGCACCTCGACGGTGAGGAAGGTCTGCGCATCGAGTGCGACCACCGCGACGCGGGTGCCCGTCGGACCTGTCGACGGCCACAGCGCGACGGTGCGGCCTGCCCCCTCGACGACGGCGACGTCCGCGGGCACGAGCCAGCCGGCGGCGAGGCGGTCGACGGCGATCGTGTCCGGACCGTCCCGGCGATCCGCGTCGACGGCGCGCGGCGCGGCACTGTCGCTCATCAGGTCGATCCCGCTCTGGTACGGCTGCGCGGCGCCGTCGACGACGCCGCTGTGGGGCCATCCGAGCGCATGCCCGATCTCGTGCTCGACGAGGTCCATCGGGGGCCGATCGCCCCAGAGTGGGTGGAAGTCGGCCGCACCGACGTACGCCCCGCGGCCGGTCTGCTGCTCGGTGCAGGGTGGCTGCGCGCACGGCTCCCCGGCCTTGCCGAAGCCACCCGGCTGGCCCATCGCGTGCTCGGCGTCCGCCACTGCGATCACACCGCGCGTTCCGGCGCGGGCCGCCTGCGCTGCCGCGGCGAGGCACGACTCCGGCGTCTCTGCCGGGGTCATCGTGAGCTCGCCGCCGGGACTGAACACGGGGCGGTACGCGCCGTGCGACACGGCGTCGAAGTACGCGGGGACGTGCGCCTGGAGAACCGCGGCGACCCCCTCGGGCGTGAGCGGCAGCCGAAGCTGGAGGTTCCCGTAGACCGCCACGGTGCTGTCCAGCGGGACGTGGCAGATCCACACCTCCCACGGGTCGATGCCGTTGTCGAGCCACCGGTCCCGTGCGGTCGATGCGAGCAGCGCGTCGAGCGGCGTTGCCGGCGCGGTGGCGGGCGGACGCGGCTCGCCCGACGAGCACGCGACCACCGCGACAGCGGCAGCCACCAGCAACGCCCACGCCTGCCGCACCAGCATCCGGCGACGCTACGTGCAGCTGTGCCCCGCTCCGACGCGGCGCAACGATGCAGCGCGCGTGCTGTTGAGCGCGAACGCCGATCGCGTGCCACGATGGGCCGATGCCCCGATCCACGCGCCGCACCCGTTTGCTGGACAACCCGGTGGTGCGCACCGTGCTGTCGCTGTGGGCCTGGCTGGTCCTCGGCGTGGTCATCATCCTCTGGGTGCCACTCGTCGGCATCATCTGGCTCGTCACCGCGCCGTTCGACCGCGGCCGCTACGCCGCCGGACGGATGTTCCGTCGCCTCGCGGTGGTCCATCAGAAGCTCAACCCGCTGTGGCGCTTCCACACCGCGGGCAGGACCATCGCCGACCCGCGGCGGCCGTACATCGTGGTCGCCAACCACGAGAGCTTCGTCGACATCCTGCTCATCTCGCACCTGCCGTGGGAGATGAAGTGGCTGTCCAAGGAGGACTTCTTCCACTACCCGCTCGTCGGCTGGCTGATGCGGATGGCGGGTGACATCCGCTTGATCCGCGGGCAGCGCGACAGCGTCGCTGCGGCCATGTCGTCGTGCAAGGACCGCCTCGCCAAGAAGGTCAGCGTGATGATCTTTCCCGAGGGCACGCGTACGGGCGACGGTGAGCTGCAGCGGTTCAAGAGCGGCGCGTTCCGCCTCGCGATCGAGACGGGCACCCCGATCCTGCCGCTCGCCGTCCACGGCACCCGTACCGCATTACGCAAGGGCGATTGGCGGTTCGGGATCACCGACGCCGCCGTGCACGTGCTCGAGCCGATCGAGACCACAGGGATGACGATGCGCGACGTCAGCGTCTTGCGCGACCGCGTCCGTCAGTGCATCGCCGCCGAGCTCGAGGTGATGAAGGCCGCCTGATCCGGCGGGCGACCTCGACGCACGAGCCGGCGCGCGTCAGTGGGCGCCGAGGGGGAGATCGAGGGTGAACACCGCGCCGCCGCCGGACGCATTGGCGGCGCAGGCTCTGCCCTGGTGCTCCTCGGCGATCGCCGCCACGATCGACAGGCCGAGCCCGACGCCACCGCCCGCGCTGCGTGCCCCGTCGGCGCGCCAGAAGCGGTCGAAGACGTGGGCGAGCGCCTCCTCGCTGAGGCCACCACCGTGGTCGCGCACGCGGATCACGGCCCGGCCGCCGCTGAGCCCGGCGCTGACCTCGACCGGCGTGCCGGCCGGGGTGTGGCGCATCGCGTTCGTGACGAGGTTGGCGATCGCCTGGCGGAGGTGGTCGGTGTCGCCGGCGACGACGACGGGTTGCGGCGCCTCGAGCGTGATCCTGCGTGTCGGATCGACGGCGGCGGCGTCGGTGCAAGCGTCGGCGGCGAGCACCGCGAGGTCGA
>JAODBQ010000300.1 GCA_025464045.1 Ilumatobacteraceae bacterium | reverse complement strand
CGGCACGCTCGACCGCGAGGTGGCCGCGCTGTCGTTCCGCTTCGTGCAGCACGCCGAACGTGAACCCGTTCTCGCTCGGGTCGCGCACGCCGGCACCGAGCTGACGCAGCACCGCCTGCGCGCCGATGCTGTCCTGGTACTCGCCGAGCTCCTCCTGCAGGGCCTCGAAGCGCCCGGCCGAGCGCTTGGCGGGCTTGCCGAACAACGGCCGCACGAGCTCGGCCGCGTAGCGCGCCCGCTTCGCCGCCTTGCGCAGATCGTGCTGGCGGGGATCGTCGAGGGCGTTCGCCGACGACGCCAGCGCAGCGGCGATCCGATCGACGCGGTGCGCCGCCCGTGCGACGCCCTGACGCAGCTGCTTGCGCGTGACGGGTCGGCCGCCGCGCCATGGCGGATCGGCGACCAGCGCGTGCAACCGGTCGAGCAGGCCGAGGTGGGCATCCGAGTCGAGCCGCTCGATCACCTGCGCGTGGTGCGCCGACGCACGATCGTTCATCTCACGTGTGATCCGGTCCGCCACGGGACCGAGCACCAGCTCCGGAGGGAGCTCGGCCACCTCTCCTCGAAGTCGCTCGAGCAGGACCTGGTCGTCACGCAGCGCGCCGAGCACACCGCCGAGGTCGCGCAGGTCGTCGCGCACGGGCTCCGTGCGCGACGCGTCGAACAGCGGTCGAAACGTGGCCAACGAGCTGCGCAGGCGCCGGGTGGCCACGCGCATCGCATGGACGGCCTCGGCATCGCCCTCGCGGATCAACGGGTCGGCGGCGACGATCGCCTCGACCTGGGCCGCCAGGTCGTCGATCAGGCATCGTTCTGCAGCACTGCGTGTGGTTGGCTGCGCCGCGGCCGGCGCCGGCAGGACACGGGCCAGCTTCGACGACGACGAACCGGGCTGCCATCCGGCGTCGGTGAGCACATCGGCGATCTCGTGGAGCCGCTCATCCGGCGCCCCGGGTGCCAGCTCGACCTCGACCTCGCGCCACTGCTCGACGGGCCCGTCCGGAAGCCTGTTGGCGACGACCCGGTCGTCGGCCATCGTGGCGACCTGCGCGCCCGCGGCGTCGAGGATCGGTCGTTCGGTGCGCGTCGTGCGCAGGCGTGCGACGGGAGCGAGCTCCGCGTGGCGGATGCGGGACCTGATCAGCGATCGCAGCGACCCGGGGACGTCCTCCGCGGATGTGGGCGCGGACGAGGACGGTTCGTGGATCTCCGTGCGCGCGCCGTCGGCGGCAGGGAGCTTGAGGTGCCAGCCGGCGTCGTTGCCGCCGCCGCGGTTGCGCAGGGTCACACCCTCGCCGAGCAACCGCAGATCCGCGGTGTCGTAGTAGGTGGCGTCGAGGTCGAGCTCCACGGGGGCACCGATCGTCATCCCGATCTCGCTCAGGTCGGGCAGCGACCGCGCATCGTCAGGCACCTCGAACTTGGACTCCAACTCGCGGGCGCTGCTCATCTCCCCACGATGACCCGTCAGGGCTCCGCTCGCAACGGTCGGCTGACGCGACCGACCGCGCGACGAACGTGGTTCAGCGGGCGCGCACGCCGTCGATCGCCATGCCGATCAGCCGGTCGCGCTGCTCCAGCTCGGCGAACGGCATCATCGTGATCCCGCTGAACAGCCGCAGCACGTCGTCGAAGGTGATGTCTGCACGTGCGGCGCCGGCGTCCTGCGCCCGGCGCAACAACGGCTCGCCGGCGTCGACGATCTCCGCACGGCAGCCCCGGAACAACGTCGAGTCCTTGGCCAGCTCCTCGACGATCGCGCGTTTGGTGGCGGCGTACTCGACGAAGCGGTGCAGCCAGCCGACGAGGGCCTCCCACGGGGCGAGGTCGGTGAGATCCGCGGCCGCCTGGCACAGCGACTCGACCTCGTTGACGTAGACGCCCTCGAAGAGGTCGCGCCGGGTGGGGAAGTGGCGGTACAGCGTGCCGATGCCGACGTTGGCCCGCCGGGCGATGTCCTCGAGCGCCGCCGACGTGCCGACCTCGGCGAACGCGTCGCGCGCGGCGCCGAGCAGTGCGTCGTAGTTGCGCCGTGCGTCGGCACGGCGCGGCCGGCTGAGGAGGTCGTGCGATTCCGGAGTGGGGTCGGGCTGTGTCGTGTGTCGCATGGGTGGGTGTCGAGTCATGGATCCGTTGCAAACGGAGGATGCCCTCCGGTACCGTACCGAAGCGGAGGCACGCCTCCAGATTACCGGTCGGTAGCCGACGTTCAAGCGCTCGAGCGTCGGGCTCCGACCAGTTCCCATCCGATACGCGAAGGATCACGAACATGGAACTCGGACTGCACATCGCCAACTTCACCTGGTCCGGCGGCGCCCCCACCCTCGGCCGGGACCTGGCTCACCTGGCGCGGACCGCCGAGGACGCGGGCTTCGCCCGCATCACCGTCATGGACCACCTCTGGCAGATCGGTCCCGTCGGTCCCGTTGGCGACCCGATGCTCGAGGCGTACACGACCCTCGGCTTCGTCGCTGCGCAGACCGAGCGAGTGCTGCTGCACACGCTCGTCACCGGCGTCGTCTACCGCGAGCCAGGCCTGCTGGCCAAGGCCGTGACGACGCTCGACGTGCTCTCCGGCGGCCGGGCCGGGCTGGGCATCGGTGCCGCCTGGAACGCGGACGAGTCGGCCGGGCTCGGACTGCCGTTCCCGCCGACGGCCGAACGCTTCGAACGACTCGAGGAAGCGCTGCAGATCTGCCTGCAGATCTGGAGCGGCAGCGAGGCGCCGTTCGACGGCACCCACTACCACCTCGCGCGCACGCTCGGCTCGCCGGACAACATCGCCAAGCCCCACCCGCACCTGATGATCGGCGGCGGTGGCGAGCGCAAGACCCTCCGCCTCGTCGCCAAGTACGCCGATGCGTGCAACATCTTCGGCGGCCCGGATGCCGCCCACAAGCTCGACGTCCTGCGCGGCCACTGCGCGACCGAGGGTCGTCCGTACGAGGAGATCGAGAAGACGGCCACGGTCCACGCGGACCTGTCCGCCGGACCGGGTCCGCTGCTCGAGCAGCTGCGCGAGGCCCACGGGCTCGGCATCACCGTCGCGTACCTGATGGTCCCGGGCCCCGAGCCGCTCGACGGCGTCGAGATGATCGGTGCGAGCGTGATCCCCGAGATCGCGGCGTGGTGAGCAGAGCAACGATGACGACGACGCTCTCACCCAACATCACCCCCATCGGGCCGGGCACGGCTGCCCACGCGCGACGGTGGTACATCCTCGCGGTGCTGTGCCTCAGCCTGCTGATCGTCACCGTCGGCAACGCCAGCCTCAACGTCACCCTGCCCACGCTGTCGCGCGACCTCGGCGCCACCGAGACCCAGCTGCAGTGGGTGGTGGCGATCTACTCGTTGGTGTTCGCCGGGCTGCTGTTCGTCACCGGTGCGCTGGGCGATCGGTTCGGTCGCAAGGGGGCGTTGCAGCTCGGGCTCGGCATCGTGCTGGTCGCCGTCGTCCTGGCGTCGATGTCCAGCGAGATGTGGCAGCTGATCGCCTGCCGCGCGGTGATGGGCGTCGGTGCAGCGCTGATCATGCCGTCCACGCTGTCGATCCTGATCAACGTCTTCCCACCGCACGAACGGACGAAGGCGATCGCCATCTGGGCCAGTGTCACGGGTGCCGGCGGCGCCGTCGGCCAGGTGATCTCCGGCGCGCTGCTCGCGCACTTCTGGTGGGGCTCGGTGTTCCTGATCAACGTCCCGCTGGTGATCGCCGCGCTCGTCGGCGGCTACATGGTGCTGCCCAAGAGCCGTGATCCCGAGGAGTCGCCGCTCGACCCGGGTGGGGCGGTCCTGTCCACGATCGGCATCGTCGCGCTGGTGTTCGCGGTGATCGAAGCGCCCGAGCGCGGCTGGTTGAGCTCCACGACGCTCGGTGCGTTCGCGGTCTGCGCGGTGTTCTTCGTGGCGTTCGTGCTCTACGAGAAGCGAGTCCACGACCCGATGCTGGACATGTCGTACTTCCGCAACCGCGCGTTCAGCACGGCCACCGGATGCATGGTGCTCGTGTTCCTGGCGATGTACGGGTTGTTCTTCCTGGTCACCCAGTACCTGCAGCTCGTGCGCGGCTTCTCGGCGTTCGGCGCTGCCATCAGGCTGATGCCGACGGCGTTCCTGATGATCATCGTCGGCCCGCAGACACCGCGGATCAGCGCCCGCCTCGGGGCCAACCGGGCGGTCGCCCTCGGGTTGGGCCTTGCCGGTCTGGGCATGTTCAGCTTCCTGTGGCTCGGCCAGGACACGTCGTACCTGCAGATGATCGGCGGGTTCTGCCTGTTCATGATCGGCATCTCGATGACGATGTCGCCGATGACCGCCGCGATCATGTCGGCCGTGCCGCCGCGCCGAGCAGGTGCAGGTTCGTCGATGAACGACGCCACCCGGGAGCTCGGTGCGGCACTCGGGGTGGCGGTGCTCGGCTCGATCGCCGCGACGCACTACGCACATGCAGTCGGCGGCGCAGCGAACACGGCCTTGCAAGGCGGCGCGGCGAAGGCGGCGACGCGATCGTTGTCGGATGCGCTCGACGCCGCCCACGGGCTCGCCCCGGCCGCCAACAGTGCGCTCACCGACGCCGCGAAGCAGGCGTTCCTGGGCGGCGTGCACATCGCCGTGCTCATCGCCGCCGCGCTGGCAGCCGGCACGTCCGTCGTGGTCCTGCGCTACCTGCCGCGCACCCTGCGCCACGAGCACGCCGGCCCCAACCACGCCATCGAGACGACCGAAGCCGACGACCGGGCTCTGGCCTTCCCCGCCGAGCTCGGCGTCGCCGAGATCGGCTGACCGCTCTGGGTGCGACCGCCCGGCCAACGCACCCATGCTCTCGAAGGAGGGCGAGGCGTCGGAGGCGGCGGCATCGCAGGTCGTCCCACACCCGGCGCATCGCCGCCTCGGGGGCATCGGTGACGATCCGGTGCGGCAATCGGGGCCGCTGGCAGACTGAGGCGGATGGCAGTGACGGCGAGGACATCGAAGTCGGAGCGGACGAGGCAGCGGATCCTCGACGCCGCGGCGCAGACCTTCATGTCGCAGGGCTATTCGAGCGCACGTCTGAGCGACATCGCTGCCGCGGCCGGCCTGCAGACGGGGAGCCTCTACTACCACTTCGACTCGCGTGAGGCGCTCGTCGAGGAGGTGCTCCACCTCGGCATCGCCGTCGCGTGGGAGCACGTGCGGGCCGCCATCGACGCGCTGCCGCCCGAGGCGACGCCGCTCGACCGGCTGCGTGCCGGCATCCGTGCGCACACCGAGGTCCAGCTCGAGATCAGCGACTACTCCTCGGCACATGCGCGGATCATCGGGCAGGTCCCGCCGGACGTTCGGCGCCGCAACCTCGTCGACCAGATCAACTACGGCGAGTACTGGGACGGCCTGTTCCGGGATGCGGTCGCTGTCGGCGAGGTTCGTGCCGATCTCGACCTGTACGTCGTGCGGATGCTGATGTTCGGCGCGCTGAACTGGACGTCCGAGTGGTACCGGGCCCGCGCCGGGCGGACGCTGGAGGTCGTCGTCGAGCAGGCCCTGGCGCTGCTGCTGCACGGGGTGACGACCGCGAGCGCGCCGGCGGCGAGCGTGGCGATCAGCCTGCCGGCGGCCAAGTCGCGGTCCCGGCGCACGCCGCGTTCGGCGTGATCAGCGCGGCATCTGGAAGCCGCCGGAGACGCTGAGGACCTGGCCGGTCAGCATGCGCGCCGGGGCCGAGGCGAAGAACACCACCGCGGCGGCGATGTCCTTCGCTTCCGGCCGTGTGCGCAACGGGCTCGTCGACTCGATGTTGGCGATCTGGGCCGGCCCCATCTTGATGTCCGCCTGCCACAGGCTGCGCTCGCCGATCGCATCAGGCTCGGGGATCACCAGGCCGGGGCACACGCTGTTGGCACGGATGCCGTACCTGCCGTACTCCTTCGCGATCGTGCGGGTGAACGACATCACGCCGGCCTTCATCGCGCCGTAGTCGGCCATGCGGAACTCGCCGAACCCGGCGTCGCTGGAGATCGAGACGATCGATCCCGTGCGGCGCTCGACCATCGCCGGCAGCACTGCCCGGGTGGCGTTGAACGTCGGGTACATGTTCAGCCGGTACGCCTGGTCCCACCGGTCGGGCGTGAGGTCGAGGAAGAACTCGGCCGTGCCGTTCCAGCCGACGTTGTTGACCAGCGCGGCGACCGGTCCTAGGTCGGTCTCGACCGCCTTGCCCGCCGCGGCCGTCGCGTCGACGTCGGTGAGGTCGACCGAGTAGGGCACGGCGCGTCCGCCGGCATCCTCGATCTCGGCGGCCGTGCGCTTCGCCATCGCATCGTCGCGGTCGAAGATGGCCACGACGGCACCCTCTGCGGCGAACCGCTGCGAGATCGCCCTGCCGATGTTGGACGCGCCCCCTGTCACGATCACCACGGCGCCTTGGAGCTCCAGATCCATCACGTTCCCCCATCGTTTCCAGCTGCCGGTCAGGCGGTCCGCTCTGCCAGGCTCTGCTCAATGGATTCTAAACAGCTTTCGGAAGAGAGGGACGAGCCAGCGACCGGGGCAGTGCCCGTCGCGGTCGTGACCGGCGCGGCGACCGGCATCGGTCGTGCGTGTGCGCAGTTGTTCGCCCGGCGCGGCTTCCACGTGATCGGCGCTGGGCGGACGGCAGCGACGCTCGACGAGATGCTCACGACCATCCGCACCGAGGGCGGGGAGGGCACCGCCGTCGTCGCGGACTGCTCGACCGGTGCCGGTCGGGCGGCCGTGTCGGCGGCCGTGGCGAACGTCGGCGGGCCGGTGGCTGCCGTCGTGCACGCCGCCGGTGCCGACCTCGTCCGGTCGTTCGCCGACACCACGCAGGAGGACCTCGACAGCCTCCTCGACATCAACGTGCGCGCGCCGTTCTTCCTCACCCAGAGCCTGGTCCCACGCCTCGGCGCCGGCGCCGGGGTGGTGTTCATCGGCTCGATCTCGGCGACGCGTGGGCGCCTCCGCCACTCGGCCTACGGTGCGTCGAAGGCCGCGCTGATCGGGATGACCGCGAACCTCGCGGTCGAGCTCGCTCCGCAGGTGCGCGTCAACTGCGTCAGCCCGGGGGCGACGCGCACCGGGATGCTCCGGGCGTACATCCACGACTCGACCCGCGACCTGCCCGACGACGAGCTGACGCGCATCCGGGTGGCCGACAGCGCGCGGATGCCGCTCGGGCGGATCGCCCTGCCGATGGAGGTCGCGGTGACGGTCGTGCACCTCGCGCTCGACGCCACGGCGACAACCGGCGTCGACGTGCCGGTCGACGTCGGCTACACCGCGAGCTAGCG
>JAODBQ010000178.1 GCA_025464045.1 Ilumatobacteraceae bacterium | reverse complement strand
CGCGACCGGCGGCGGACATCGCCGCCTGCAGGGCCCGTCCGAAGATCTGCGCGCCCATCGGCCGGTGCTCCGGGCACGGCCGCAGGCCCCACGCGAGAACGGCGAACACCGGCCCCGGCACGCCGATCGGGCGCAGGTCCGGCGGGGCCGAGGACAGCGCACGACCCTTGATCCGCACGAGCGGCTCGTCGGGTGCCTCGAGGAACGGCGCCCGCCCGAGGATCAGCGTGTACAACACCGAGGCGAGCGCGTAGACGTCCACCTGCGGCGTGGCAGCACCGCCGCGGAACAGCTCGGGCGCGGCGTGCAGATCGATGTCGTACTCGTCGCCCGAACGGGACCGTTCCTCCGGATCGAGCTGGAAGTCGCCGAGGAGCGGCTCCCCGAACGCGCTGACGAAGAGGTCCTCCGGCTTGAGCTTGCGGTGCAGCAGACCCAGTCGGTGAGCGGACTCCAGCGCGCCGGCGACCTTGATCCCGAGGTTGACCGCGTCAACCCAATCGAGCCGCCCGCCACGCTTGAGCAGGGTGCTGAACGTGCCCTCGTCGAGCCACTCGCTGACGACGTACGGCCGCCGGCGACGGACGCCGGAGCGGAAGTAGGTGACGACGTTGGGGTGGCTCGACAGCTCGCCCATCAGCTGGCACTCGCGCTCGAACCGCGCGAGCGCCGTGTCGCGCACGCCCGCCGCGGTGTACACCTTCACCGCCACCTTGCGCCCGAACTGCTTCTGCACGGCCTGGTAGAGCTCGCTGTGGTCGCCGCGGCGGACGAGCCGCTCGTTGCTGATCCCGTCGATGTGCAGCTCGACCCGGTCCTCAGCCACGCGACACCGCCACCTTGGCGCCGCCGCTGGCGTTGATCTCGGCGCGCAACGCCTCGAGCTCGGCGTTGAGACGGTCGGCGTCGGCGAGCTGCACGCGCAGCGTCGCCAGCCGCGACTCGCGCTCTCCGGCCGACTTGCCGTTCGCGCTGTTCGCCTTGCGCAGCGCGTCGTTCACCGATCGCTCGAGCTCATCGGCGCGGCCGAGCACGTTGTCGCGCATGCCGCGGTACAGCTGGTACGAGTAGCGCTCGACGCTGCGCCGCACGAGGCGCTCGACCTCGCTCGTGTAGTCGCGCAGGTGCCCGCGTGCCTCCTCGCGGCGAGCGTCGAGCGCCCGCGCCTTGCGTTGCCTGAGCGCGCGCCGCCCGAAGACCAGCCCGGCGACCGCGGCGACCACGAGGCTCACCGGGCCGAGCCCGGGGATGAACCCGCCGAGGCCGAGCAGCGGTTCCGCGGCGCTCCACGAGCTCTCGATGGCGACGTTGGTCGCGCGCTCCTCGAGCTGCTTGTCCTCCATCACGTCGAGGCTCAGCGCACCGACGAACGGCGAGTTCAGGCTCTTGCCGAACTTCAGCGCGTCGTCCTCGGCGCTCGCGAGCTGTTCCAGCAGGCGGCGCTCGATGACGGTGACCTCTTCGGCGATCTCGCCGTACAGGTCGCCGACCAGACGTGTGGCGCGCGCCCGCAGCCACACCTGGAACTCGTCCCAGATGACGGTGGGATCGTTGGCCGCGATGACGCTCTCCGCCTCGCTGATCAGCTGGCGCTGTCGTGCCTCGAAGTCGTCGAGGCTCGACACGCGCAGGTCTTCGGTGCTGTCGCGCAGGAAGCGGTGCCATGCCGCGTTGTCGAGGCGCAGCTGCTCGACACCGGCCAACGTCGCGCGCAGCTCGTCGACGACGTCGAGGTGGCGGGCGGGGTCGAGCGCACCGACCTCGGCGAGCAGCACCCCGCGCAGCTGCGTCAGGCTGCTCTCGACGTCGACGACGGTCTCCAGCGTCTGGCTGGCTTCGACGTCGGCGACGATCCGCTGGCTGAGCATCCGGACGAGCTCGTCGATGCCGCTCTCGCTGTCGTACTCGATGCGCGAGCGGCGCGCGGCGGTGAGGTGGAGGAGTGCGGACACCGGCACGATCGGCACGTCGAGCGCGGCGTGCTTGAGGTGGCCGGTGTCGATGTCGCGGATCAGTCGCCAGTCGACGTAGGCATCGATCTTCGACATCACGCACGTGACGTTGGGGCAGTGCCGGACGGCGGTCTGCAGGAAGTCCAGCTCCGGTGCGGTCAGCTCCTGGGACGCGTCACTGACGAACAGCACCGCCTGCGCCTGGCGCAGCTCGGCGACGATGCGAGCGCCGGCCGTCGCATCGAGTCCGCCGTAGCCGGGCATGTCCACGAGCTCGATGCCGGCGCGCAGCCAGTCCACCGGCAGTGAGATCTCGCAGCTGCGCACCCGGTCGCGATCGGGGTCGGCGCCTTCGGTCTCGCTGACGTAGCGACCGACGTTGGCGACCTCGATGCTCTCCGCCACGGGCTCGTCGGTGTCCATGTCCCGATAGATCGTCGCCGACGCGAGCTCACCGTGGCGGATCGCCGTCGGCACCGACGTGGCGAAGTCGGGATCCGCGGGGCAGATCTCCTGATCCACGAGTGCGTTGACGAGCGTGCTCTTGCCCTGCTTGAAGTCGCCGGCGACGAGCACGCGCACGGTCTGCGACTCGAGCCTGGCAAGCCGCTGGCGCATCCGCTCGCCGAGGTCGGCGCGGGAGTGCGCGTCCGCCATCGTCGCCACCTGCTCGGCGAGGCTGCGCATGGCGTCGTGGCGGCCGGCGCGGTCGTCGAACTTGGCCGCTTCGGCCGCGTGGTCGACGGGCGCGGACATCTCCGCGATGCGGCTGACCGGTAGCTCGCTGCGGAACGCCGCCGACGCGGCGAACCGCGCCGCGCCGAGTGCGACGGCGTGCTTGGGATGGGTGTCGACGGCACAGCGGATCGCGAGGTCCGCTTCGATCGTGGAGCGAATGATCGGGATGCGGCTCGAACCGCCGACGAGCAGGATCCGGCCGACGTCGTTCGGCGCGACGTGCGCCGCCTGCAGCGCCCGCCGCACCGCTTTGAGCGTCTCCGTGACCGGTGGCTCGATCAGCTCGTTGAACAGCTCGGTCGTGATGGTGACCTGGTGGCGCCCGGTGGGCAGCCACACCTCGATCGTCGCGTCGGGCGCGACCGACATCGTCTCCTTCGCGCTCGTGCACTCCTCGCGCAGCTTGGCGAGCGCGGCCATCCAGTCGGCGTTGTCCGGCGGCACGTCGTCGAGCGCCGAACCGAGCTGGTCGATGACGTACCCGTAGACCGCGGCGTCGAAGTCGATGCCGCCCAGGCGCTCCACGCCCTCCGGCTCGCCGAGCATCTCGAAGCCGTCGCGGGTCTTGCGCAGGATGGCGACGTCGAACGTGCCGCCGCCGAGGTCGTACACGGTGACGACCGCGCCGACCTCGAACCGTTCGCTGGCGGCGTACTGGATCGCGGCAGCCTCCGGTTCGGTGATCGTCACCGTCGGACCGACCTCGGCGATGCGCAGCAGCTGGTTGAGCAGCTCGAGCTTGTACGGGCCCCAGTTGGCGGGATGGGTGACCGCCATGCCGATCGGGGGGCCGCCCTCCTGCTCGCTGATCGTGTCGAACACCCAGCGCAGCAGCTTGGCGCTGAGCTGCTCGGCCGAGTACGGCGACCCCCCGACGAGGATCGGCGTGGTGTCGCCGATGCGGCGCTTGAACTCGCGGACGACGCGTGGTGCGTCCGCAGCCGCGCGCCGAGCGGCCGCGGTGCCGACGAGCATCGCCTTGTCCGGACCCAGCCAGAGGACCGACGGCACCGACGTGCCGTGGTGCTCCAGGGTGGCGATCTGCGGCTCGCCGCCGTCGCGCACCACGGCCGCCGCAGTGAAGGTGGTGCCGAGGTCAACGGCGAGCACGTACGACACCCAACTCCTTCCCGACGCGGATCGACCGCTGATTTCTAGTCGATTTCTTCCGTTTGCCACGTCTCGCCGACCTCAGTGTCGACGATGAAGGAACGCAGCGCGCCGCCGCCCGACCGATCCGAGCCCACCTGGTCACCGGGTGCGCTCGACGTGACGAGGTGGGTCGAGCACCGCCTGCACGAGAGCGCCGGGTGGTGCAGCAACGTTGCCCGGCTGTACGGGTTGGAGGTGATCGACCCGCGTGGCCTGGTGGACGCGTCGCGGCACGGCCACCCGTCGGTGGTCGCTGCCGGACCGGTGGCGCGGATGACGTTCCTCGCCGAATCGCCCGACCCCCGCGAGCTCGTGCTCGGTCCGGACGGTGCAGCGGCGTGCGAGTTCGACGCAGTGGTCCTGGCCGCGACTCGTTGGGAGCCGCCGCCGCCGCCGCTGTCACGTCCCGGCGAGCACGCGGTGCGCCGCCGGGCCCGTGTGGTCGTGGTCGTCGGCGAGTTGGGCACCGCTTCGGCCACCCGCTTCGAGCACGATCCCGGCCACGTGGTGCTGGCGCGCGGGCTGGCGTGTGGAGGCGTCGCGGGTGTGCAGCTCATGGCGGTGTGGACCGGCCGCCGCGGCTGACGCGCCGGCGCGGCGATCCACGCGTGGACCGCTGTCGACGCCGGTCGGTCGTGAATCCGTGAACAACCTCTGGGCGGCGGGAGGGGCACTGCGTAGCCTGACGCCGTGAACGCTACCGACAGCACGTTCTCGGCTGCCGCCCCCGACGCCGCGTGGCGCGACGAGGTGCGCGAGCTCGCCCGACAGCGCGACGCCGTGATCCTCGCCCACAACTACCAGTTGCCCGAGGTCCAGGACATCGCCGATCACGTCGGCGACTCCCTCGCGCTGTCGCGCATCGCCGCGACCGCGGACGCGTCCGTGATCGTCTTCTGCGGGGTGCACTTCATGGCCGAGACCGCCAAGATCCTGAGCTACGACAAGACGGTCCTGATCCCCGACGAGCGCGCCGGTTGCAGCCTGGCGGAGACGATCACCGCCGACCAGCTGCGGGCCTGGAAGGCGGAGCACCCCGGCGCGGTCGTCGTCAGCTACGACAACACCACCGCCGCGGTGAAGGCCGCGACCGACATCTGCTGCACGTCGTCCAACGCGGTCGACGTCGTCAACTCGATCCCCGCCGATCGCGAGGTCCTGTTCTGCCCGGACCAGTTCCTCGGTGCGCACGTGCAGCGGCTCACCGGTCGCGAGAACATGCACATCTGGCTCGGCGAGTGCCACGTGCACGCCGGGATCAACGGTGCCGAGCTGCGCGAGCGCGTGCTCGCCGAGCCGGAGGCGGAGCTGTTCATCCACCCCGAGTGCGGCTGCGCGACGAGCGCGCTCTACCTGGCCGGGATGGGCGTCGTCCCGGCCGAGCGCACGAAGATCCTCTCGACCGGTGGGATGGTCACGGCCGCCGCGCAGACCACTGCGAAGAAGGTGCTCGTGGCCACCGAGACCGGGATGATCCACCAGCTGAACAAGGCCAACCCGCTGGTCATCTTCGAGCCGGTCAACAGCGCCGCGGTGTGCAAGTACATGAAGATGATCACGCCGGCGAAGCTGCTGCGGGCGTTGCGGGAGATGCGCGACGAGGTCGACGTGCCGCGCGACATCGCCGATCGGGCCCGCCTCAGCGTGGAGCGGATGATCGCCCTCGGCGCCCCGAGCCGCACCGGCGAGTGACCCGATGAGCTCGGTGGTGGTTCCCCGGACTCTGCTCGCGCCCGCGGTCAGCTGGCACCGCGATGTCGACGTCGTCGTGCTCGGCTCGGGTGCGGCGGGCCTGGCCGCGGCGCTCGCGGTGCGTCCGGTGCGCAGCGTGCTGATCGTCACCAAGGACACGCTCGACGCGGGCAGCACCGCCTGGGCGCAGGGTGGTCTGGCGGGTGTGCTCGACCCGCAGGACTCACTGGAGAACCACGTGCTGGACACGCTCGCCGCCGGCGCCGGGCTGTGTGACGAGACGGCCGTGCGGACCCTCGTCGCCGAGGCGCCCAAGGCGCTGCGCTACCTGATTCGCCTCGGCGCGGCGTTCGACCCGAGCCACGACGGCGTCGGGCCGGCGCTGACCCGCGAGGGCGGTCACAGCCACAACCGGATCGTGCACTCCGGGGGCGACCGCAGCGGTGCCGAAGTGCAGCGGACACTCGACGAGAACGCGCTGCACGCCGGTGTCGAGGTGCTCGACCGGGCGTTCGCCCTCGATCTGCTGGTCGGCACGAACGAGGTCGGTGATCGACAGGCAGCCGGTGTGCGCATCGCCCGCATCGATGCCGAGGGCAACGTCGTCTCCGTCGGCCACGTGACCGCGCGGGCCGTGGTGCTGGCGACGGGCGGCTACGGCCAGGTCTTCGCGAGCACCTCGAACCCGCCCGCCGTCACCGGCGACGGCTTGGCGCTGGCGCTGCGGGCGGGGCTCCCGGCGCGGGACGTCGAGTTCGTGCAGTTCCATCCCACGGTCCTGTGGGTCGGCCCGGATGCCACGGGCCAGCAGGCGCTGATCAGCGAAGCCGTGCGCGGCGAGGGTGCGACCCTCTACGACGCCGCCGGTGCGCGCGTGATGGCGGGCGTGCACCCGCAGGAGGACCTCGCCCCACGCGACGTCGTCGCGGCGGCGATCAACCAGCGGATGAGCGAAGCGCCGGCGGGTGTCGACGACCACGTCTTCCTCGACGCGACCCACATGGGCACGCGCTTCTACGAGCGCTTCCCCTCGATCACCGCGGCGTGCCTCGCCGCCGGCATCGACCCTGCGCGGGACCGCATCCCCGTCGCGCCCGCCGCACACTTCGCGTGCGGCGGTGTCCGCGCCGACCTCGACGGCCGGACCGACCTCGTCGGGCTGTACGCGGTGGGGGAGGTCGCGTGCACCGGCGTGCACGGCGCGAACCGCCTGGCGAGCAACAGCCTCACCGAGGGCGTGGTCGCCGGGACGCGCGTCGGGCGCGACCTCGCGTGGGAGCTCCCCGAACTGGTCGCACCGGACGACGCTGCTTCCGGGGCGGCAACCCTCGTCGACCCGGACCTGCGCGTGGCGATCCGCTCGACCATGTCCCGCCACGTCGGGGTGATGCGCCGGCCCGAGGGCCTGCTCGCCGCAGCGGTCGCGCTGGCCGACGTTGCCGGCCGACGCTCCGCTCCGGTGCTGCCGACGCGTCGTGCGTTCGAGGCGTCGAACCTGCTCACCGTTGCCGCGGCCGTGGTGGCGGCCGCCACCGCGCGAACCGAGAGCCGCGGCTGCCATCGGCGCACGGATTGGCCGGTGCCGCGCGACGTCTGGCTGACCCACCTGACCGTGCAGCTCGCCAGCGCGGCGGTGCCGACGGTGGCTGGAGTGCCGGCGGACGCCGATTCGGACGACGCCGGCACGGCCGCGGCGAACAGCACGGACCGGTCGGACGGCGCGTACGGCGCGGTCGGCACGCGCGGGTCGGCCGGCGCGGTCGCCTCCGGTAGCGCCGTCGACTCCGACGGCTCGATCGCTGCCGTGGCGCGCTCATGAGGGGCCTGCACCCGATCGGCGCCGACACCCGCCAACGCTTGATCGTGGCCGGCCTCGACCCCGATGACCTCGCCGGCCTGATCCGCCGCGCGATCGAGGAGGACCTCGACGGCGGGATCGATGTGACCTCGACGGCCACCGTGGCGGCCGACCAGCGCAGCTACGGCGTCTTCGCCTGCCGCGGTGCCGGCACCGTGGCCGGGATGCCCGTCGCCGCCGCGGTGATCGACACCGTCTGCGGCGACGCGGCGAGCAGCATCGAACACGTCGCCGTCGACGGCCAACGGGTCGAGCCAGGTCTCGTGCTCCTCGGCGTCGAGGCCCCGACCCGGCTGCTGCTCACCGCGGAACGCACCGCGCTGAACCTGCTGTGCCACCTCAGCGGCGTCGCCACGCTCACCTCACGCTGGGCGGACGCGCTGGCCGGCACGCCGGCGAAGGTGCGCGACACCCGCAAGACGCTGCCCGGGTTGCGCGCGCTGCAGAAGTACGCGGTGCGCTGCGGCGGCGGCGTGAACCACCGGATGTCGCTGAGCGACGCCGCGCTCGTGAAGGACAACCACGTGGTCGCGATCGGTGGGGTCGCCGAGGCCTTCGCCGCTGTCCGTTCGCTGGCGGCGACGATCCCCGTCGAGATCGAGGTCGACGACATCGACGGTCTGCACCAAGCGATCGCCGCCGGCGCCGACCTGGTGCTGCTCGACAACTTCACGGTCGAGATGATGCGCGAGGCGGTCGCGGTCCGTGACGAACGTGCACCCGGCGTGCTCCTCGAGGCCAGTGGCGGCCTGGCCCTGGAGGTGGCCCGCCAGGTCGGCCAGACGGGCGTGGACTTCATCGCCGTCGGCGAGCTCACCCACTCCGCCCGCGTCCTCGACATCGGCCTCGATCTGCTGGACCGCTAGCCCGCGCACCGCGCGGACCCGCGGCCGGTCGCGCTCCGAGTCGGAACATCGTGGTCCGAGTCGGAACGTCGTGGTCCGAGTCGCTGAAGAGGGCGCGAGTCGCTGTGTGTGGTTTTCTCGGGTCAGCGACTCGCGCGGCACCGAGCGACTCGGACACCCAGGCCCTGGTCCGACGCCAGGCCCTGGTCCGACACCCAGGCCCTGGTCCGACGCCAGGCCCGGCCGCCGGTGGGCCGGTTCCGGTGACCGTCGGGTCAGAACGTGCCGACGACGTCGACGACGAGGACCACGTCGGTCGCGCCCGGCAGGCCGAGCGTCTCGTTGCCGGCCTCGCCGAACGCCTGGGCGTACGGGATCCGCATCTCCCGCCGACCGCCGACGTTCATGCCGTCGAGCCCCTGCACCAGGCCGGGCAGCAGGTCGTCGATGCCGTAGCCGAAGACGATCGGGATGCCCTGCTCCCATGTGCTGAACGCCCGCTCACCGGTGTCGCCGCGGTAGGCGACGATCTGGATCGCGACGTGCTGGCCCGTGGTCAGCGGCGACCCCGTGCCGACGACGAGATCCGTGGTGGCGAGATCGGGTGCGTTCTCGGCGCCCTGCACGTCGACCTTCGGCTCGTCGGCGATCGTGGTCGACGGGAAGACCGCGAGCACGTCGATCACGAACGACAGTGCGTCGCCGGCCTTGATCACGTCGCCCTGCGCCTGGTCGCCGTAGGCCAGGCTGTTGGGGATGTCGAGCTGCAGCTGCTCGCCGGTCTGGACGCCGATCAGACCCTGGTTGAAACCGTCGATGAGCTGGGCCTGGCCGACAGGGGCGACCGTGAGCGGCGTGCCGGAGTCGTAGCTGTTGTCGAACTCCGTGCCATCGGCACTGCGCGCCCCGACGTAGTTGACGACCACCGAGTCACCGGCCTTGGACGGCGTGCCGTTGCCGGGCTTGATGACGGTCGTGGTCAGCTGGGTCGGGATCGCCGCCGGCACGCTGATGTGCGGGTGCGGCACCGTGCTGGCCGGCGCGTCGGTCGGACCGGGGAGCAGGGTGACATCCGGCAGCACGGAGCCGGGCGTTGCCGACCCGGGGGCCGTGGTGGCGGTGCCGCTGGAGGTCCCGCTGCTGCCACAGGAGGCGAGCACGAGCAGACCGGCGAGCGCGGTGGGAATGGCGAAACGACGGAACACCCGGGCGACGCTATCGGTGCAGTGTTGGGGTGGGACTGGCGCCTGGTGTGAACCGTGCGAGCATCGGGCGATGCCCGATTCGAGCGTTCCCGACACCGATGCGGCACGTGCCGACCGTGCGGTGGCGCTCGCTGATCGGCTGCTGCGGGACGCCCACCAGGCCATCACGCGCGGTGAGCGGCGTCGTCAGCGGCGCCTCGGGCGGATCGTCGCCGACCCCGCCGGGCGCGAGCTCGTCCAGCAGCTCACCGACGAGGTCCTCCGCCTCCAGCGCGAGGCAACGGCGGCCAGACGGTTCCGGGCGATCGTCGCCGATCACGGCGTCCCCGGCTCGCTCGGGTTCCTCGACCGGACGCTGCTCGCCACGGGTGCGCGGCTGGCGACGGTGGTGCCGCGGGTGGTGATGCCGCTCGTGCGGCGGCGGATCGTCGCCGAGACGCGCGGCATGGTCAACTCCGCCGAGGACCCGGCGTTGACGCGCCACATCCGGCGTCGCACCGCGGCTGGTGTCGACCTCAACATCAACCTGCTCGGCGAGGCGATCCTCAGCGACGACGAGGCGGCGCGGCGCGTCGCGCGCGTGCTCGACCTGATCCGCCGCGGCGACGTCGATTACATCTCCGTCAAGATCTCCGCGCTGTGCGCCCAGCTGGACGTCGACGCCTTCGAGCACAGCGTCACCCGCATCGCCGCCGCGCTGCGCACGGTGTACGACGCGGCCGCGGGCGCACAGCCGGGCGTGTTCGTCAACCTCGACATGGAGGAGTACGCCGACCTCCACCTCACCGTCGCCGCGTTCACGCGGGTCCTCGACGAGGACGCCTACCGCAAGCTGCCCGCCGGCATCGTCGTGCAGGCGTACCTCCCGGATGCCCACGGCGTGCTCGATCGTCTGGGGGAGTGGGCGGTGGCTCGGGTCGCCGCCGGCGGGGCGCCGATCAAGGTGCGCATCGTCAAGGGTGCCAACCTGGCGATGGAGCAGGTCGACGCCGAACAGCACGGCTGGGTCCAGGCGCCGTACGGGTCGAAGGCCGAGACCGACGCGAGCTACAAGCGCCTGCTCGATTCGGTGCTGCGCCCGGAGTGGGCGGAAGCGGTGCGCGTGGGCGTCGCCAGCCACAACCTGTTCGAGGTGGCGTGGGCGCTGGTCCTGCGCGACGAGCTCCCCGCCGCGCAGCGGTCGCGGGTGGAGATCGAGATGCTCGAGGGCATGGTCCCGGCGCAGGCGCGCGCCGTACGAGCCGCGGCGGGGGAGCTGTTGCTGTACTGCCCGGTCGTGCGCACCGACGAGCTCGAGGCCAGCCTCGCCTACCTCGCCCGCCGCTTCGACGAGAACACCGCGCCGGACAACTTCCTGCGGGCGATGTTCGCGATGGCGCCGGATTCGCCGGCGTTCCGCGACCAGGAGGAGCGCTTCCGGCGCGCCGTCTCCGACCGGCACACGGTCGGCACCCGGGCGCGACGTCCGGCGGCCGCGCCACGTCCGCGCGAGGCGTTCAGCAACGAGCCCGACAGCGACCTCACCGACGCGTCGACCCGGGCCACGATCTGGTCCGCCATCACCGCCAGCGCCGCCAGCGCCGCCATCGCCGCCAGCGCCGCCATCGCCGCCGGGCCGTCGTCGACCGGACCCTCGGTCGAGCCGTCGTCCGCCGGGATGCCGTACCTCGATCGCGTCGAGCAGATCGACGCGGTCGTCGCGACGGCCGTCGCGGCCAGCGCCGCCTGGGCGACTCGTGCTCCCGCGGAGCGTGCCTCGGTGCTGCGCGAGGTGGCCGACGTGATGGCGGCGGAGCGGGCGACGTCGATCGCGGTGATGGCCGACGAGGCCGGCAAGACGGTGCGCGAGGCCGATCCGGAGGTGAGCGAGGCGATCGACTTCGCGCACTACTACGCGGCGCGGTCGCTCGACCTCGGCGCTGTGGCCGACGCCACCTTCGTGCCGTCGCGGATTATCGTGGTGACCCCGCCGTGGAACTTTCCGGTCGCGATCCCCGC
>JAODBQ010000675.1 GCA_025464045.1 Ilumatobacteraceae bacterium | reverse complement strand
AAGGGCACGTACCAGTAGTCCGCCTGGTGGAGGTGGTAGTGCAGGCCGACGACCGACCCCTGCCGGCGGTTGCCGCGGTTGGCCTGCACCATCTCCCGACCTCCGGGGAACCACTCCCGCCGGTAGGTCTCGATGAACAGCCCGCGCTCGTCGCCGTGCAAGGTCGGCTCGACGACGAAGACGCCGACGATCTGGTCACTCTCGACAACCTTGGGCACGGCCGAACAGTATGCCTGCTGGTCTCAGGTCGCGGCGGGAGGGGTGTTCGTGACGCCGCGGAAGTAGTCGAGCACGGCCTGCGAGCCGTCGCCGAGCACGAGCACGGCGTTGCCGCTGATCGTCTTGCCGACGACGGGCAGGCTGTACGTCGCGATCCCGCCGGCCACTGCGGAGCGGAGCTTGTCGACGGCGGCCAGCGGGTCGAGCTCGGCGTCGACGTGCAACGACTTGCTGATCGCTGCCACCAGGTTGCCGCTCGCGAACGGGTCCACCTTGATCTTGTCGAGCGCGGCCTGGAGCGCACGGTTGACGAAGTCCCGCTGACGCGACGAGCGGCCGAGATCGGAGCTGCCGTCCTCGTGCCAGGCGCCATCCTTGAACTGCTCGTAGTGCCGGCTGCGGGCGTAGGCGAGGGCCTGCACACCGCTGAGGACGGGGCAGCCCGGCTCGGTGATGTTCAGCCCGGTGTTGGTGTCGCGGGTCGGCAGCTCGAAGCACACCTGCACCCCGCCGAGCGCGTCGACGAGGTCCTTGAAACCGCTGAAGTCGATCTCCACGTAGTGCTGGATCGGGATCGTCAGCTCCTTCGCGGACGTCACGGCCTGCACGAGGTTCGTCGCGCCCTGGTTGAAGGTGCCGTTGATCCGCGACTTGTCGGCGGCGATCCACAGGTCGCGGGGGATCGACAGCAGGGAGGCGGTGTTGTTCGACTTGTCGAGGCGCAGCACCATGATCGTGTCGCTGCGACTGCCGGTGACATCCGAGCTGCTGCCGATGCCGCCGGCGTCCGGCGAGTTCGGATCGACGTCGGCGCGGCTGTCCGATCCGACGAGGAGGAAGTTCTCGATGTCGGCGCGTGTCGGGCTGAGGGCCGGCGACACCTCCGGCACGCGACTGACCTTGCCGATCGTCCGGTTCGCCGAGGCGATCACCCCCAGCGCGCCGGCCCCGCCGACGAGCACCAGTGCCACGAGGAGCGAGAGCACCCGCGGTCGACGTCGTCGGCGCGAGGGAACCCGGCGCTGCGCCGGGACCCGGCGCTGCTGGACGTCGAACACGCCGCGAGACGCTACCCGTCACCCCCACCTCCGTACCGGCAGCCGTGTTCGGCGCCGGCCTGTTCGGCTCGGTTGGGCGGCACGCGAGGCGGGCGCGACCGATGCCGGGCGGCCGGCGGGGGTCAGCGGATGTGGACGATGTCGGCGACGTCGTAGCGGTGGGTCAGGCCGCACTGGTCGAGCACGACGAGACGGCCGTCGCGGTCGACGTCGATGGCCCGGCCGTGCACGTTCTCGCCGCCGGGAAGCTCGACGCGCAGGTCACGGCCGATGGTGGCCAGCGCGTCGCGATACGCCGGGAAGATCTCTGCCGGTTGCGCGTTCAGCGCGACGAGCATCGCCTCGAGCACGTCCAGCGGGTCGTGCTCGTCACCGAGCATCGCCGCCTCGGGGGGCGCCCAGCCGACGTTGAGCCCGATCCCGGCGACCACGAAGCCGTGCCCCGCCTGGGACAGCATCCCGGCCAGCTTGCGGCCGTCGAGCAGGAGGTCGTTCGGCCACTTGAGGTCCGGGAGCACGCCAGCCACGGCCGCGCAGGCCGTGCGCGCGGCCAGCCCGACGCGCCACGTCAGCTCGTGCGGCAGGGCGGGAACGTCGCGGAACAGGAGCGAGACGAGCATGTTCGCGCCGGGTGGGGCCACCCACTGGCGGTCCATCCGACCCCGTCCCGCGGTCTGGTGGCGGGCCGCGACGACCGAGTGATCGGGTGCTCCTGCGACGGCTCGGGCGACGAGCTCGGTGTTCGTGCTGCCCGTCTCGTCGAGCACCTCGACCTGCCAACCGGGCGGCCACGCACGGCGCGCGACGCCCGACGATGAGGGCGTTCTCGGCGGTGGGGTGGCGCTGGGGGTGTCCACGGCACCAACATTGGCACTCGTGCTCACCAAGATCCTGATCGCCAACCGTGGAGAGATCGCCGTCCGAGTCATTCGGGCGGCCCGAGAGCTGGGGATCCAGACGGTGGCGGTGTACAGCGAGCTGGATCGCAACGCCCTCCACGTGCGCCTCGCGGACGAGGCGTACGCCCTCGGCGGGCAGACGGCGGCAGAGAGCTACCTGAACACGTCGGCCATCCTCGACGCCATCACCCGCAGTGGCGCGGACGGCGTGCACCCCGGCTACGGCTTCTTCAGCGAGAACGCCGACTTCGCCCGTGCGATCACCGATCTCGGGGTCGCGTTCATCGGCCCTCCACCTGCGGCGATCGACGAGATGGGCGACAAGGTCAGCTCGCGCAAGGCGGCGCTGCGCGGTGGCGCACCGATCGTGCCGGGCACCACCGAGTTCACGCAGAGTGCAGACGAGATCCTCGCCTTCGGCAAGGAGTTCGGATACCCGATCGCGATCAAGGCGGCGTTCGGCGGTGGCGGCCGTGGCATGAAGGTCGTCCGCAGCGCCGACGAGGTGCAGGCGGCGATGGACTCGGCCAAGCGCGAGTCGAAGGCGTTCTTCGGCCGCGACGAGATCTACATCGAGCGCTACCTCACCTGGCCGCGTCACGTCGAGATCCAGATCGTCGGCGATCAGCACGGCGACGTCGTCTGGGTCAGCAGCCGTGACTGCTCGGCGCAGCGGCGCCACCAGAAGCTGATCGAGGAGGCACCGGCCATCGCGATGGGGCCCGGCGTCGAGGAGGCGATGGGCGAGGCCGCCATCAAGGCCGCGAAGGCCGTCGGCTACTACAACGCCGGGACCGTCGAGTTCATCTACCAGGACGGCGAGTTCTTCTTCCTCGAGATGAACACACGCCTGCAGGTCGAGCACCCGGTCACCGAGGTGATCACCGGCATCGACCTCGTCGAGTGGCAGATCCGCGTGGCGAGCGGCGAGAAGCTGCCGATGACGCAGGACGAGGTCACCGCGCAACGCCGCGGACACGGCATCGAGATCCGGATCAACGCCGAGAACCCGGCCGGCGGCAAGTTCCTCCCGTCGCCCGGCGACATCCGCAAGCTCGTCGCCCCGGACGGCTTCGGGATCCGCTTCGACGCCGGCTACGAGACCGGCGACACGGTCAGCCAGTACTACGACAACCTCGTCGGCAAGCTGATCGTGTGGGGCAAGGACCGCCCGACGGCCATCGCCCGCACGATCCGCGCGCTCGAGGAGATGGTCGTCGAGGGCATCGCCACCACGATCCCGGCCGACCTGGCGATCCTCAAGCACGAGGACTTCCAGACGATGAAGCACTCGACGAAGTGGGTCGAGGAGACGCTCGACCTCAGCGGCATCGCCGCCCCGAAGCCGCCCGCTCCGCCGGCCGCCGAGGACGGAGCTGCGCCACTCGTCGAGCGCAGCACGACGGTCGAGGTCAACGGCAAGCGCTTCGGCGTGAAGATGTGGGTGCCGGACACGCCGCTGGTCGCGGTGGCCGGTGCGAAGGCAGCGAAGAAGCCGGCACGCGCCGCGGCAGCGGCCGGAGCGGCCGGCGGCGGGAGCGGCAACGTCGAGGTCCCGATGCAGGGCACGATCGTCAAGGTGCTCGTCGAGGTCGGCCAGGACGTCGAGGTCGGTCAGGCCGTCGTCGTGCTCGAGGCGATGAAGATGGAGAACCAGATCGCCGCTGAGAAGGGCGGCAAGGTGAAGGAGATCAAGGTCACGGCCGGCCAGACCGTCGGCGCCGGCGACGTCGTCGTCGTCATCGAGTAGCACCCACCGCCCACCCAGGCCGAGTGGGCGCGCAACCTGCGACATCTCGCCGCAAACGCGCCCACCCGGGCCGGGGCCGGGTGGTCAGTGGTCGAAGGTGAGCCACCAGAGCAGGGCGGTGAGCGAGAGGCCGTCGCCGATCTCGCCGGCCGCGATCGAGGTACGGACCTCGTCGACGGTGCGCCACTCGACGCGCTCGCTCTCGCTCGGGTCGCTCGGATCACCGACGTGCTCGGCACCGTCGGCGGCGAACAGGTGGAACGTCAGGTCGCTGCTGCCGTTGTGCGGGAAGTACGTCGTCAGCCGGCGCACGGGACCCGGCCGCCAACCGGTCTCCTCCAACGCCTCCCGCACGGCGGCCTCCTCGGGCGATTCGCCGTCGTCGATCCTCCCTGCGGGGATCTCCCAACCCCACGTGTCGGTCACGAACCGATGCCGCCACAGCAGCAGGATGCCGCGCCCGGGAGCGTGGATGACCGTGCCCGCCGCCGCGGCTGGCATCCGCAGGACGTGGTGGTCGAAGCGGCGCTCGCCAGGGATCTCCACGTCGACCATCGCCAGGCGCATCCACGGGCTGTCGTAGATCACCCGCTCGCCGTGCACGATCCACCTCATCGCGGCCCAGACGCACCCGGCGGCCCGAACGAACCGGGTGGCACGGCCGATGACGACGAGCGGCGCTGCATCACGACGAGCGTGCCCGCGGCACGGTCGTGCAGGCCTTGGCGCAAGGGACTGAACACCGCGAACGAGTACACGCCGAGCGTCAACGCGAAGCCGATCGACGGCACCGCGCCGAGCACGAGCGGGAGCAGGGCGCGCATCACCGCCGCCGTCCAGCCGACCCGCTCGCCGTCGTCGGCGCGCACGACCCGGACGCCGGCGGCCATCTTGCCGACCGTGCGCCCGAGGAAGCCGATCATCAGCGTGAAGTAGACGAACGACACGGCGATCGAGGCGACGCTGATCGCGAACACCGACGAAGCACTGATCTGCGATCCCGGCTGCAGCCCGAGCGCGAATGCGACGAGCACGATCGGCGCGAGGATGATCAGCTGATCGAGCAGCAGCCCGCCGAGGCGCCGGCCGAGCGGCGCCAGGACCAGACCGGCGGGCACGGCCGGATCGGTGCGTCCTTCGACGCCGAACATCAGCGGGTCACTCAGCTGCTTCGGCGAGCGCCTCGGCCAGTGCCGGGTGCACGAGCAGGCTCTCGACGATGTCGGTGACCTTCAGGTTGGCCGTGACGGCGAGCGCGATCACGCTGATCAGCTCCGCCGCATGCCGGCCGACGATCGATCCGCCGAGCACGACCCCGGTGGCCGGGTCGCTGACGATCTTCACGAACCCGCGCGGATCGTTGTTGATCAACGCCTTCGGGGTCGCCGAGAACGGGACCTTGGTGACGCGGATCTTGCGACCTTCGGCGAACGCCTCCGCCTCCGCCAGGCCGACGTCGGCGATCTCGGGCTCGGTGAAGATCGCGCTCGCGGCCTTGTCGTAGTCGAGGTGGCGGTGCGCCACCTTGTTCAGCCCCATCACGTGCTCGGCCACCTTGCGGCCCTGCATGGAGGCCACGCTCGACAACGGCAGCTTGCCGCTGACGTCGCCGGCGGCGTAGATGTGCGCGATGTTGCTCTGGCAGTGGCGGTTGATCGTGACGTAGCCGCTGTCGGTCACCACGCCGGCCGCGTCGAGCCCGAGCCCGTCCGTGTTCGGCACCGATCCGATCGCGAGCACCGCATGCGTGCTGCGCACCACCCGCCCGTCGTCGCAGCGCACGACGACGGAGTCGTCCTCGCGCTCGATCGAGGTGGCGCGGGCGCCCTTGAGCAGCTGCACGCCGCGCTTGAGGAAGTCGTCCTCCAACACTGCGGCGACCTCAGGGTCCTTCTGCGGGAGCACCTGCTGGCGACTGACGACGAGCGTCACCTTCGCACCGAAGCTGGAGAACATGTGCACGAACTCGACGCCGGTGACGCCGGAGCCGACGACGGTGATGCTCTCCGGGAAGACGACCGGCGGGTAGCAGTCCCGGGTGGTGAGGATCCGCTCGCCGTCCGGGAAGCACCACTCGGGGATCCGCGGGCGCGAGCCGGTGGCGAGCAGGATCGCGTCCGCCTGGATCGTGCGCACGCCGGCGGCGGTGGTGATCTCCACCTCGTGTGCGCCCACCAGCCGGGCGGTGCCGTCGATGAGCGTGACGCCCTGACTGTTCAGCAGACGGGTGACACCGTGCTGCAGCCGCTGCTTGATCGAATCGATGCGCGACGTCAACGCCGGCGTGTCCACCTCGGCGTCCTGCTGCTCGAGGCCCATCCCCTCGATGCGCTTGCTGAAGCTCATCGCCCCGCCCGTGGCGATCATCGTCTTCGACGGGATGCAGTCCCACAGGTGCGCGGCGCCACCGATCGTGTCGCGCTCGATCAGCGTCACCTCGGCACCGAGGCGCGCGGCGTACGTCGCCGCGGTGTTGCCGGCCGGACCTCCGCCGATGATCACGAAACGTGTCGCCACGGTCGCCGAGGTTACCGAGCGGGCACGCGTACCGATGGGGAACGGCGAGCGATCAGCCGTCGCCGGGTGCCACCCAGACGTCCGAGCCGACGTCGAAGAACGTGCTGCGCGGTGCAGGAACGGCGATCGACTCGGTCGTCGGGAGCACCGGGTTCGGGCAGTAGCGCGACGGGTAGGCGAGCTGGTCGGTCTTGCGACCCGTCCACTCGAAGTGCATCCCGTCGGGGAACAGGAAGTTGCCGCCCCACGCGAAGTTGTGCGAACGGAAGATCCGCACGATCGTGCAGTTCATCTTCGGCACGCAACCCTGGCAGTTCTGGAGCGTGTTCATGTCGATCGGCTGGCCCCACGAGTGCCGCGACAGGAAGCCGAGGTTGCCGGAGATGCGGTTGAACCGCGGGCCGAAGCAGCCGCCGTAGGTGTTCGTGTTGGCGAGGTCGATCAGACCGCCGAGCCCGGCGTTGGCGACGTCGGTGAGCGCGGCCTGCAGATCGGCACGCACGACGACGTTGCACTGCGCGCGCACGCCCACGCCGGAGTACAGCTCGCGCGTCGCCGGGATGTACTTGGCCTGCCACGTCGGGTCGACGGTGATCGCGTCCGTCGCCCCGACCCTGTACGCGAACTCGCCGAGGAGCGACTTGGTCGCGGCGAGCCCGAGCGTCGAGTCCGGGTCCTGCGGGTCCCACGAGCGGCGCACGCGGATGTTGGGGTCGCCGACCAGGCCCGCCTGGCCGAGGGAGCTGTCCAGCGCGCGATGGTCGATCTGGCCGTAGATGAGCACGCTCGTGTCGGTGAACGCGCCGAGGCCGTTGGCCTCGTCGTAGGACATCACGATCTCGCTACCGCCGGTGGTGTCGTCGCT
>JAODBQ010000674.1 GCA_025464045.1 Ilumatobacteraceae bacterium | reverse complement strand
GGCTCGAGGAGCGCAACTCGCCGATCAGGATCCATCGCCCCGGTCGTGGACGGTTCGAGATCGAGGTCCTCGCCCCGCTCGTCTTGGAGCACGTCGCGCTTTAGGCGGATCTTAGGAAGTGCGTACGGACCTTTCAGGAGCGGGGTTTCGCGCATTGCTTCACGATGGGCTCATCAGCCACCCGTTGGGGATGGCACCGATGACAGGAGCAACACATGTCCGCAACCCTCACCTCCGATCTCACCTGGGAGCAGCACGACCCGCCGACCTCGGTCGTCGATCCGCTCATCGTCGCGATGGTCTCCTACGACATCTACCGCAACATCCACAAGGGGATCCGCCTCGAGATGTTCGGTGTCACCACGGATGCCGGTCGTCTCGACCCCGACGACACGGCGGCGTGCGCACGCTTCGCCACTCGCTTCCGAGGGCTCGAATCGCTGCTGGTCAACCACGCCAAGCACGAGGACGACCACCTCGACGCGGTCATCGCCGAGGTGATGGGGGCCCATGCGGCAGAGATCACCGAGTCGCACGTCGTGCTCGAGGAGCGCGTCGAGCAGATCGGCTGGATCGTCGACGCGGCGATCGCGGCGACGGGCG
Organism: Ilumatobacteraceae bacterium; assembly: GCA_025464045.1. GTDB lineage: Bacteria > Actinomycetota > Acidimicrobiia > Acidimicrobiales > Ilumatobacteraceae > JAODBQ01. Next base: position 2,256 of record JAODBQ010000674.1, on the reverse strand, counting down.
TCGATCGGCGCGCCGGCTTCCACACGGTGTACCTGGAGCTCGCCGCGTTCACCGCGCTGTACCTCCAGCACCAGGACGACGAGGAGCGGGTGGTGATGCGTGCACTGGACGCCGCGTTCCCGACGGAGACGCTCGCCCAGCTCGACGCGCAGATCGTCGCCTCGATCGCACCGGACGTGCTCGGTGCCTGTCTCGCGGTGATGCTCCCGGGCATGAACGTCCTCGATCGCTGCGAGCTGCTCGACGAGATCCGCGCCCACGCTCCGGCCGAGGCGTTCGCCGGCATCTGGGCACTCGCCGCGCAGGTGCTCGAGCCGCGGGACTACCTGCAGGTGGCCCACCGCATGTCGCTGGCCGTCGACGGCAGCGTGTTCGAGTGAGCCCGACGATGCGACTCTCGATCTGCCTCCCCCAGACCGGCGCCATCGCCGGCCCCGCCGCCATCGTGCGCACCTCTCGTCTCGCCGAGGACCTCGGCTTCGACGGCCTGTGGGTGCTCGACCGGCTCCTCGCACCGCTGTCGCCGGCCGAGCCGTACCCCGTCTCGGCCGACGGCTCGCTGCCGGTCCAGTTCCAACGCGTGCTCGACCCGCTGGCCACGCTCGCCTTCGCCGCCGCACGCACGACGCGCGTCGCCCTCGGCACGAGCGTGCTCGCCACGCCGTGGTACAACCCGATGGTCCTCGCCCGCCAGCTCGCGGCGATCGATGTGCTCAGCGGCGGTCGTCTCAAGGTCGGGCTCGGCACCGGCTGGTCGACCGACGAGAACCGGGCGGCCGGCGCGCCGTGCGGTGATCGTGGCCGCCGCACCGACGAGTTCGTGGCGACGATGATCGCTGCCTGGACCGACGACGTCGTCACCGTCGACGGTGCCTACACGCAGGTGCCGGCGAGCCGGATCGACCTGAAGCCGGTGCAGCGACCCCATCCGCCGTTGTACTTCGCGGCGTACGCCCCGGCGTCGATGCGGCGCATCGCGCGCTTCGGCGCCGGCTGGAACCCGGCGGGTGTCCCGCTCGAGGCGTTGCCCGGGATGTTCTCGGCGATCACCCAGATGGCGGCCGACGCCGGTCGTGATCCGTCGGCCGTCGAGATGGTGGTGCGCGCCAACGTGACGCTCACCGACGTCGCCCTCGCCTCGGACCGCGCCCCGTTCGCCGGCACGATGGCCCAGGTGCTCGGCGACATCGAACGGTGCAGGGAGATCGGTGCCGACGAGGTCGTCGTGGACGCCCAGTTCACCTCGTTCGCCACCTCGGCCGACCGCTACGACGAGTTCGTCACCGATCTCGCCGCGGCGGCCCTCCCCGTTCCCGTGCTGGCATAGCTCGCGGCGGCGCCCGTCGTCGTCCGGGACGGAGCGCGCCCGGAAGGCGTGCCTCGTCGAGCGCCGGCCGCGCCACGCCCGGAGAGCATGGGTGGGTCACCGGTGGTCGGATGAACCCGGCCACCGGTCCGCGCCCCGGCGGTCGCAGTGAGCGGTGCGCGTTGCCCCCGGCGCCCCTCTCGCCGCACCGCACCGCGCCGCACCGCGCCGCACCTCGCATGGCGGCGGCGGCGTCAGAGTTGGTTGACGCGAGCGAAGACGGCTTTCAGGTAGCCGCCCTGGGCGAACGTGACGGGGTGGTCGACGGCATGGCCGGTCTGGCGGACGATGCGCAGGTCGTAGCCGGTGCGGCCGGCGGCGCCACGCACGGTGGCGACGAAGTCGTCGGCGGTGACCCGGCTGCTGCAGGAGGCCTGCACGAGCAGGCCGCCCGGCTCCAGCAGCTTCACGCCGCGCTCGGTGAGCTGGCCGTACGCGTGCAGCGCGCGGGGCACGTTCATCTGGCGCTGGGCGAACGACGGGGGGTCGATCACGACGATGTCGAACTTGCGGTGCTGGTTGACGAGCCGATCGAGCACCTCGAACGCGTCGCCGACCATCTCCGAGTGCGCGCACGCGAGGATCGCCGGGTTGCGGCGGTTGTGCGCCAGGTTGCGCCCGGCCACAGCGAGCGTCGGCGCGCTGGCATCCACGCTGAGCACGCTGGTCGCACCGCCGGCCGCCGCGTGCAGGCCGAAGCCGCCGGTGCTCGCGAACACGTCGAGCACCCGCGCCCCGGAGGCCATCGAACCGACGAGCGCGCGGTTGTCGCGCTGGTCCAGGAAGTACCCGGTCTTCTGACCGTGCACGACGTCGGCCTCGACGTGCAGGTCGTGCTCGGTGAACATCACCGGTGCTCCTGGCGTCTCGCCGAACAGCGCGCTGCCCTC
>JAODBQ010000642.1 GCA_025464045.1 Ilumatobacteraceae bacterium | reverse complement strand
GCCATCGCCTCGTCGAGCTCGGCGGTGAGCCCGTCGCGCTCACCGTCGATGATCCGCTGCTTCAGCCGGGCGTCGACGGTCCAGCCGGTGCGGTCCTCCTTCACGGCCTTGACGCTCTTCACGTCGGCGAAGACCTCGAGGAACTGCTGCAGCGGGTCGTAGCCCTCGCGGCGACGGTCGTAGATGAGATCGAGGCAGACCTCGCGCTGCTCGTCGGGCAGCTTGTTCAGCGGCACGATCTTGCCGGCGTGGACGATGGCCGAGTCGAGGCCGTGCTGCTGGCACTCGTGGAGGAACACGCTGTTCAACGCATGGCGGCTGGCAGGTGAGAGGCCGAAGCTGACGTTGCTCAGGCCGAGCGTGGTGAACGCGCCGGGGATCTCCTCCTTGATCCGCCGGATGGCCTCCATCGTGTGCATCGCGTCCTTGCGCAGGTCCTCGTCGCCGGTGGAGAGCGGGAACGTGAGCGCGTCGAAGATCAGGTCGCCGGACTGCAGCCCGTAGCGTTCGGTGGCGATCTGGTGGATCCTGTGGGCCACCTCCATCTTCCACTCCACGTCGCGCGCCTGGCCGCGCTCGTCGATCAGCAGGCAGATGACCGCGGCGCCGTAGTCGCGGGCGAGCGAGAAGACGCGATCCATCCGGCTGCCCGGCAGCTCGCCGTCCTCGAGGTTGGCGGAGTTGAGGATCGCCTTGCCGCCGATGTGCTGCAGGCCGGCCTCGAGCACTTGCGGCTCGGTGCTGTCGAGCACGAGCGGCACGCTCGCCTGGGTGGCGAAGCGCTTGGCGATCTCGTCCATGTCGGTCGTGCCGTCGCGGCCGACGTAGTCGACGCACACGTCGAGCACGTGCGCTCCCTCGCGGATCTGCTCGGTCGCCATCTTCGTGCAGGCGTCCCAGTCGCCCTCGAGCATCACGTCGCGGAAGGCCCGGGAACCGTTGGCGTTGGTGCGCTCGCCGATGAACAGCACGCTCGGCGCCTGGTCCATCGTGACCGGGCTGTAGATCGAGCTGACGCTCGGCTCGAAGTCCGGGTTGCGCCGCGCGGGCTCCAGGTCGCGCACGGCCTCGACCACCTGGCGGAGGTGCTCCGGCGTGGTGCCGCAGCACCCGCCGACGATGCCGATGCCGAGCTCGGCGACGTGGCGACGGTGGAACTCGGCGAGCTGGCTCGGCGTGAGGTCGTAGTGCGTGCGGCCGTCGACGATGCTCGGCAGGCCTGCGTTGGGCAGCACGCTGATCGGCAGCAGCGAGTGCTGCGAGAGGTAGCGCAGGTGCTCCTGCATCTCGGCCGGGCCGGTGGCGCAGTTGATCCCGAGCACGTCGGGCCGCATCGCCTGGACCGAGGTGAGCACCGCCCCGATCTCACTGCCGACCAGCATCCGCCCCGTCGTCTCCATCGAGACCTGCACCTGCAGCGGCACCTGGCGACCCGCGGCGCGCATCGCCCGGCGACAGGCCTGCATCGCTGCCTTGACCTGCAGCAGGTCGATGCACGTCTCCACCAGCAGCAGGTCGACGCCTCCCTCGAGCAGCCCGGTCGCCTGGACCTCGTACGCGTCACGCAGGTCGGCGAACGAGATGTGCCCGAGGCTCGGCAGCTTCGTGCCCGGCCCCATCGACCCGGCCACGTAGCGCGGCCGGCCGTCGGCCGCGTAGTCGTCGGCAACACCGCGCGCGAGGCGTGCGGCGGCGACGTTCAGCGCGTGCGTCTTCTCCGGGATGGCGTACTCGTTGAGCACCACCTCGAAGCTGCCGAAGCTGGCCGTCTCCAACACGTCCACGCCGACGTCGAGGAACGCGGCGTGCATCGCCTGGATCACGTCGGGCCGAGTGAGGCAGAGCATCTCGTTGCAGCCCTCGAGGCTGACCCCGCCGAAGTCGTCCGGTCCGAGGTCGAGCCCCTGGACGAAGGTGCCGAACGCGCCGTCGAACACGACGATCCGCTCGTTGATCGCTTCGAGGTACGTCTGCTGTGGCATCGTCGCCAGGCTACTGATGCAGGGACGGGCCGTTCGGCGACGATTCCGTCGTGACGCGGTCCTGACCCGGTCGTGACCCGGTCGTGACCCCAGCGAGGTTCGGGGCCTGCCGGTACTGTCGCCGGATGGCCCGCGAACGGATCTACACGAAAGCCGGCGACGACGGCACGACGGGGCTGTTCTACGGCGGGCGGGTCGGCAAGGACAGTTCGTTGCCGACTGCCTACGGCACCGTGGACGAGGCCCAGGCGGTGCTCGGGCTCGCGCGTGCGGCGGCAGGGCCGGGAGAGCTCGGCGACCTGCTGATCGCGCTGATGCGCGACCTCTACGTGCTGATGGCCGAGTTGGCGACAGCGCCCGAGAACCGGCACAAGCTCAAGCCGGGCGCGTCCGCGGTGACGGGCGAGATGGTCGTCGCGCTGGAGGCGCACATCGACGCGCTGGACGACCGCTTCGATCCGCCGACGGAGTTCGTCGTGCCCGGCGGCAACACCGTCTCGGCGTGGCTCGACCTCGGGCGCACCGTCGTGCGCCGCGCCGAACGCCACGCCCTC
>JAODBQ010000624.1 GCA_025464045.1 Ilumatobacteraceae bacterium | reverse complement strand
TCTCCGCCAGGCCGCGACTGATCATCGTCGCCCGGGTGTTGTCACCGAACCCCATGCCCTCCGCCATCCCTGATGCGATCGCGATCACGTTCTTCACGACGCCGGCCACCTCGCAGCCGACCACGTCGTCGTTGACGTAGATCCGCAGGCTCGGCCGGCTGAAGATGCGCTGCAGCTCCGCGGCGATCGTCTCGTCGTCGATGGCCACCACGCTGGCCGCCGGCTGGCCGCCGAGGATCTCATTGCGAGGTTCGGCCCGGTGAGCACGGCGACGGGGTGGCCGGGCATCTCGTCACGCGTCACCTCGCTCATCCGCTTGCGCGAGCTTCGTTCGATGCCCTTCGTCAGGCTGACCACCGGCACCCACGCCCTCAGGTACGGCGCCGCCTTTGCGGCGACGTCGCGATAGCCGTGTGACGGCACCGCCATCACCAGCACGTCGGCGCTCGACACCGCGTCGGCGAGGGAGCTGGTGGCACCGAGCTCGGACGGCAGGCCGAAGCCGGCGAGGTAGTCGCCGTTGACGTGATCCTCGTTGATCTGCTTGGCGAGCTCGGCCCGGCGGGCCCACAGCACGGTCGGTGCGTTGACTGCCGCCATCGCCGCCATCGTCGTCCCCCAGGACCCAGCGCCGATCACCGCAACGTTGATCGCCATGGCCGTGATCGTACGTCGCTCGGCCGAGGGCGGCCCCAACGCTCCACGCCCCTACCATGCTCGGAGATGGACGCCGTGGTGCTCGTGCCCGTGAAGGCGTTCCGCGACGCCAAGGCGCGCCTCACCGCCGTGCTGGACGGCCCGAGCCGGGCCCGGTTGGCCCGCTGGACCGCGGAGCGGGTGATCGCCGCGTCCGGCGAGCTGCCCGTCTATGTCGCCTGCGACGACGAAGAGGTCGCGAGGTGGGCCGGCGAGCACGGCGCGACCGTCCTCTGGCACCCAGGCGAGGGCCTCAACGGCGCGGTCAACGCGAGCATCGCGGCGCTGCGCGACCGACGGGTGAGCCACGTCGTCGTCGCGCACGGCGACCTGCCCCGGCCGGCACCGCTGGCAGCGCTCGTCCGACCCGGGGTGGTCACGCTCGTGCCCGACCGCCGCGACGACGGCACGAACGTCGTCGCCGTGCCGACGCGGTCCGGCTTCGAGGTGTCGTACGGTCCTGGTTCGTTCCGCCGTCACCTCGACGCGGCGATGGCCGCCGGGCTCGCCGTCGAGGTGTACCGGCACCCGACGCTGTCGCTCGACATCGACACCCCTGCGGACCTGCTGCACCCGCTGGTGCTAGAAGTGCTGCCGTCATGGCTGCGAACGAACCCGGCCAACCACCTGCCGTCGTCGGCGGGGTGATCAGCCAGAACCTCCCCGTTCCGCGCTCGGCGCTGGCGGTCGGCGCCCACCCCGACGACGTCGAGTTCGGTGCCGGCGGCACGCTGGCGAAGTGGGCGGCGGCGGGATGCGTGATCCACCACCTCGTGTGCACCGACGGTTCCAAGGGCACGTGGAACCCCGACGCCGACACCACCGCCCTGATCGCCACGCGCCAGGCCGAACAACGTGAGGCAGCCCGGCGCCTGGGAGCTGGTGGCGGCGGTCCTGGCGGTCCTGGCCGGGCTGGCGGCGGCGGTGGTTCGGCTGATCGCGGCTCGGCGGTTCGGGACGGTTCGGGGGGTTCGGGCGGCTCGGGTGGCTCGGACGGTTCGGTGACGTTCCTCGGTTCGGTGGCGTTCCTCGGCAAGGTCGATGGTGAGCTGGATGCCTCGCTGGGCACGGTCAGCGAGGTCGCGCGGGTGATCCGCACCGTCCGGCCGGACGTCGTGCTCGGGCACGACCCGTGGAAGCGCTACAGGCTGCACCCGGACCACCGCAACGCGGGGTTCCTGGTCTGCGATGCGATCGTCGCCGCCCGTGACCCGCACTTCTTCCGTGAGCACGGACTCGCCCACCACCGTCCCGATGCACTGCTGCTGTGGGAAGCGGACGAGCCCGACCACGTCGAGGACGTGAGCGACGTCGTCGGCACCAAGCTCGATGCGCTCGAGGCCCACGCCAGCCAGTTCGAGTCGACGATGCACGCGGCCGGCGCCGACGAGCTCGACGCCTTCCGCATCCGCATCCGCGCCCGCCTCGCCGAGCTCGGCGCCCCTCACGGCTACCGCGCCGCGGAGGTCTTCAAGCTCATCGCCGACCTCTGACGGCGCGCCCGCCTCGTGCCGCTCCCCGCCGAGTCCGAGTCGCAACGTCCTCGTCCGAGTCGCAACGTCGTCCTCCGAGTCGCAACGTCGTCCTCCGAGTCGCTCGAGAGGGCCCGAGTCGCTGGGCATGGTTTCCTCGCTGGAGCGACTCGCGCCCTCCCGAACGACTCGGACCACGCTCGATCCTGCCGCCCAGCGTGAGTCGCTGCCCACAGTGTCGGCGATGGACGCGCGCACGCATTCGACCTCAACGACGCGCAGCCAGGTTGGCCGCCAGTACCCTCCGCCCTTCAACAGTGGACGGAGGACGCGATGATGCGGCGACTCACGATGCTCCTCGTGCTTCCCCTGTCGTGCCTGCTCGCCGTGTCCGCGTGCTCCAGCGACTCGGCGGCGCCCGCCACCTCGACCACCGTCCCGACGACAACCGGTAGCGCTCCACCGACGGCCGGACCGACGCCCGAATCAACCACGACCCTCCCGACGGCGACCACGACGACCACGATCACGACGACATCATCAAGTAGCACCTCGGCCCCACCGACCACGGTCGCCGTGACGACCACGACCCTCTACAGCGTCGAAGAAACCGCCGTCAGGCAAGCCATCCAGGACTACTTGGTGGCCTACGACCTCTGCGGTCAGGCGCCAGGAACGTGCGACCCCGGCGAGTACTTGGCTTCGCAAGGTCCAGCGCTGGCAGTGACCAAAGCCAGTT
>JAODBQ010000619.1 GCA_025464045.1 Ilumatobacteraceae bacterium | reverse complement strand
CCTCCGCCGGGACCTCGACCTCCACCGGGACCTCCACCGGGACCTCGACCTCCACCGGGACCGGGACCTCGACCTCCACCTCGACCTCGACCTCGACCGGGACCTCGACCTCCACCTGGACGTCGACCTCGGCCTCGACCGGGATCTCGACCCGGGACTCGACCGGGGCGTGCGCGACCTCGGGCGCCGGCTCGTCGGCGTGCGCGGACGTCTCGATCGTCTCGATCGTCTCGTGCACGGGAGCGACGTGGGCGCGGCGGAGCACGGCGAGCAGGACCCAGCCGATGAGCAGCACGAGCCAGGTGCTGATCGCGCGGTAGGCGAGCGCGGCGGGCAGGGCGTGCGCACCGTCGCTGCCGAAGTTCGTCAGCGCGACCGCGATCGCCGCCTCGACCGTGCCAATCCCCGCGGGCGTGAAGCCGAGGCTGGCTGCTGCCACCGCGGCTGCGTAGACGAGGGTGAGGTTGCGCAGCGGCAGCGAGACGTCGAACGCCTGCAGCACCGACCACAGGCACAGCGCGTCGAGCAGCCAGTTGAGCGAGGCGAGCGCGCCCGCTTCGACCGCGTGCCGTCCGCGCAGTCGGTACACGGACAGCTGCATCGCCCCCTCGCCGACGAGCGTTGCCGGGTCGCGCCGCGGCCGGCCGACGACGCGCTTGGTGAGGCTCAACACGTGCGTCGCCAGTCCTTCCACGCGGCCGCGCACCGAGCTCGAACGCAGTGCGCCGATCAGAACCGCCACCGGCAGCACGCCGGCAACGACACTCGTCATGCCCGCCACGATCGCGTAGCGGTTGCCGTTGGCGAGTCCGCCGACGCCGACGAGCAGCGCGAACGCACACGTCGAGAAGACCCCGGCAACCGCCATCGCCCAGCTTGCCATCGTGCCCGACGCACCACGCTGGACGTACTGGCGATAGGTGAACCCGACCGAGGCGGTGCTGCCCACGAATGGGATGGTGACCGAGACTGCGTTGCCGGCGTACACGATCGCGAGCGCGCTGGAGAGGGGGAGCCGCAGCCCCGCCGAGGCCAGGACCCGCTGTTGCAGGTGGGCAAACGCCCCCATCGAGCCCGCTTGGAGCACGACGGCGAGCATCAGCCAGGAGACGCGCGACGAGCCGAGTGAGTCGATGACCAGATGGCCGGTCGCGCCCGGGTGGACTGCGGCGAACACGATCAGCAGTGCCGCGGTCACCAGCCCGATGGCCATCCGCACCCGTCCGTGAACGAACGTCCTCGCGCGCACACCGACGCACCGGCTGCGCGGCGCGTGCCACCACCAGCGGCCGCACTGGGCGCGCCCGAACGCGTGCGCCCGAGCCTCCGTGACCATCTCGCCGGTGACCATCTCGCCGGTGATCATCTCGGTCTGCCGGCGGAGGTGCATCGATCGATCCGAGCTCACGCGTCGACGCCGCTGGTGACGCGGTCGATGGCGTTGATGAGGAGGGGCAGGCTGCGCAGCAGGGCATCCCGATCCGCTGGATCGAGTGCATCGAGCACGGTCTGTTGGATGTCGCCGCCGGCCGCTTCGGCCCAGCCCAGCATCCGCCGGCCGTCGTCGGTGAGCTCGACGACGCGAGCCCGCCGATCGTTCGGGTCGGGCACCCGACGCACGAGGCCGTTGCGCTCGAGATCATCGAGCACGGCGACCAACGTCGTCTTGTCGATCGCGGCAGCATGCGCGATGGCCAGCTGGTTCGGCGCCGATGCGTTGGAGATCGTCTTCAGCACCACCACGCCGCGGGTGTCGAGCGACAGCGCGCCCAACGCGTTGGTCATCGCGCCGCCCAGGCCACGAGCGGCGCGGACGAGCAGCCAGCACAGATCGCCCTGGAGCGCGCTCCCGAGCCCGGCACCGACCGCCAGGCACCCTGGCTCTGACGGTTCCGCCGGGCAGCTGATGTCGCTCACCCGGTGAGCGTAGTTCGGATCGTCGGCATTGTCAATGATCCGCACATCAACTGATCCGACGCCGGATGATTGCGCAAGGTGGTTCGACGATGCCCCGGCTTGCCGAACAACGTCAGAACCCTTGACACGAAGCCGAAACGAACTGGTACCGAACGGACGTACGTTCTGAGTGCGGCGGCGCAGGTGGATGAAAGCTCGGGCGAGGCAGCGTCGATCGACTCGCGTCAACCTCCAAGGAGCACGTGGTCATGAAGATCAATCGAAGAAGGGCTGCCTCGCGGCGACTGCTCATCGCTGGCGCAACGGTCCTGCTGTTCGGCGCATCGGCGCTCACCGTCACCTCGGCGACAGCCGAGGAGTCGGGCGGCTCGATCTCGGCCAGCGCAGCGCAGGTCTACGTCGCGATATCGCCGGTACGCGTGCTCGACACGCGCAACAACTCGGGCGGTCCGATCGGCGTTCCAGCGGCTGGACCGTTGACCGCAGGTCAGCAACTCGATGTGGTCATGGGGGGAACGAACGGCGTCCCACTCGCAGCGAGCGCGGTCGTCCTGAACACCACCACCGACTACGACACGTCGATGCCGAGCTTCATCACGATCTGGCCGACGGGTGACGCTCGCCCCTCGTCGTCGACGAACAACGCCACGCCGGGTCTCGTCGCCGCGAACCTGACCGTTGCCCGCCTCGGCGCACAGCGGGCGATCAGCATCTACAACCAGCAGGGGACGACCAACCTGGTGCTCGACCTGGTCGGTTACTTCGTGCCCATCGATCAGGTGGCCGGCTTCGGCTCCGGATCTGTCGGTGCCGTTGGTCCCGCAGGCCCTGCCGGTGCGGACGGAGCTGAGGGCCCAGAGGGCCCGGCCGGCGCGGATGGCGCACCTGGCGTCGACGGATTGCCCGGAGACCCGGGCGCACCGGGGACTCCCGGACTGCCGGGCGTCGACGGATTGCCCGGAGACCCGGGCACACCCGGAACTCCCGGAACTCCCGGAACTCCCGGAACTCCCGGCACTCCTGGCACGCCCGGAGCTCCCGGTGCCGGTCCGATGTTCCTGTCGGGTGCTCAAGGCGCGTCACCGGCGACGGTGCTCGGCGGCGTGGGCAACACGTCGGCGCTGATCCCGCTCTCCGGATTCCTCACCACCGCCCCGGCGCTGGCGCCCGTTGAAGGGGCGTTCGCTCTCCAGGGTGTGAACGACGTGAGTCAGCCGCTCCCGGCAGCCGTCACCGTCAACTCGATCTACTTCAACGCGAAGACGACGGGTGCGTTCGCGCTCGTCGGTACCACCGTGTCGATCACCGCGACGCTCTGGGTCGACAACGTGGCGACGACCTTGACGTGCGCCGACATCCTGACAGGCATCGTTGGTCCCGGAACGATCATCTCCTGCAACAACGTCCTGCCCGACCCGGTCGTGATCACTCCCGGTGCACAGGCGTTCCTGGCCATCAGCGCCACAGTCCTCCCTGGCATCGATACGGCCAACATCTTCAACATGCGGGTCAGCACAGGAGTCGGAACCCAAGCCGTCATCGCCTGACGAGGACAGCAGCAGCCGGCCACAGGCGGCCCGCCGTGCGAACCACGTGTTCGCATGGCGGGCCGCCGGCGCGTCGGCGTCGCTCACACCCAGCGGATCAACTCCCCATCACCGGGGAGCCGTGATGGAGCACCAGCTTCCACGTCCCGCCGGTGTTGACGTACATGTTCGTCGCCGCGATCGTGCTGGCGTTCGCACCGGCCACCAGGTTCTCGTCGAGCGTGACCCAGGCGACGTTGCCCTCGACGGTCACCGAGTCGTTGGTGAGGATGAACTGGTTGCGCCCCGGGCCGGCGAGGATCCGCCGCCACGACTCCTCGACCACCGGCCACGTGCGCAGGATCGGCCAACCCGGATGCGCGCAGACGACCCGCGCGCTGTGCTCCCAGACGTCGCGCATCGCCGCCAGGTCACGCCGCTCGTGCGCGTCGTAGAAGGCCTGGTTGGCGGCGAGGACGTCGGCGGACATCGGTCCGACCCTAGTGACATCGCTTCGCGCAGGTGCTCGCCGGCCTGCGCCACGGTCGATCCCATCACCGATGCGCGACACTGGCGCGGTGACGACGCATCGGATCAGGTTCGCGGGGCCGACGGAGCTCGTGCTCGGCGTGGCCACCCTGATCGCCGATGCCGTCGGCGTGGACCTGACGTCTTCCGGGCCGCCGGCGCCGATCGACGACGGAGCGGTCGCGTTGGAGCTGACCGTGGAGGGTTCGACGCTCGCGGTGTCGCGAGCCGTCGACCGCATCCGCGACGGGCTGCCTGCCGGCGCGTCGGTCACCGTCGTCGACGGTTGACGCGGCGTCGTCGTCTGCCACCTCAGCCGAGGTCGGCGAGGCCGGTGGCGATCTCCTCGAGCGGATCCGGGGTGTACGGCGCGGCGAACGTGACGATGCCGACGTCGGCACCCGCCGCGATCCACCGCTCCGCGGCAGCGATGATCCCTGCCGAGCCGCTGGCGGCGCTGTAGCGCAGGTTCACCGAGCACTCGATCTCCGTCGGATCGCGGCCGACATCGGCGCAGTGGCGGTGGAGGACCTCACGCTTGCGCTGCCACTCGTCGGTGTCGCCGAGCGTCGAGTTCCAGTGCTGGGCGAACTTCGCGACGAGTCGCAGGGTGCGCTTCTCGCCGTTGCCGCCGATGGCGATCGGTGGGTGCAGCCGTTGCACCGGCTTGGGTTCGCACCACGCGTCGCGGAGCTGGAAGTAGGTGCCGTCGAACGACGAACGCTCCTGCGACAGCAGTCGCACGATCACCTCGACGCCCTC
>JAODBQ010000611.1 GCA_025464045.1 Ilumatobacteraceae bacterium | reverse complement strand
AGCTCGGCGAGCGCCGGCACGAAGTCGCTGATCGGCGCGTCGAGCGACAGCGCACCGCGGTCGCGGAGCAGCAACATCGTCGCCGCGGTGAAACTCTTCGTGCACGAGGCGAGGCGGTAGGCGGTGTCGACGCCCGGCGTCGTGCCGCGGCCGTCGGCGTCGCCGAAGCCCGCGCCGTCGATCAGCTGCCCGTCGGCGAGCACGCCGTAGACGGTGCTCGGCGCGGCCGCCTGCTCGTGCCGGGCGAGGAAGCGTTCGCGCACGTCTGCGAGCGCGGCGTCGGAGGGGATGGTGCCGGGGTGCACGGACATCGTTCGAGCGTAGTGAGCGATCTCGATGTGGCCTGGGGAGGATCCGCGGGTGTGGAGGAGCGCGTCCGTCAGTCCGCGTCGTGGGCGCTGATCGCCCACGCGTAGCCTTCGGCCGAGTCCTCGACGGCCAGCTGGAGCTCCCAGCCGAGCGGCGGCTCGCCGGCATCCCACCAGTACCAGGACAAGTCGGCAGCGATGTCGCCGACGTCGTCGGGCGACAGCGGCCAGTCCTCCAGCGCGTCGCCGAGCGCAGCCACCATCCACCACGCGCCGAACCGCCCGATCGCCGCTCCGCGTCGGCGGCCATGGGCCCCTCCGCACGCACCCGCCCATGCGAGCCACGCGAGCGCCTCGGCGGGCTCCAGCGGCACCAGGCGTGCCTCTCGCACGCCGAGCGCAGCGACCGCCGCCGCTGCAGTGCCTTCCACGCATACGACCTCGGCTCGGCCGTTGGACGACGCCGTCCAGGCCTCGAGCAACTGCCGTGTGGCCAGCTCGACAGCGTCGTCGTCGACGACCGCCGCCGGACCTCCGTGGGCGGCCGCCATCCCACCGGTCGTCCCTTGTCGATCCTCTACGTGACGATTCGTAGCGGGGGAGGTGGAGCTGTCCGCGGCGCGTTGTCGATCCTCCACGTGACGATTCGTGGCGGTCGGAGGGGCTGGCTCCGGACGAGCCGCCGGGACGATCCGTTCGTCCCCGTCGGCCGGATCGGCGCTCCGCGAATCGTCACGTGGAGGTTCGGCGAAGGGTTGCGACCGAGGGACGTCCCCTCCGCGGTCGGCGGCGAGCGCTGGCGACGGTTCCGCTGCAGCGGCCGGTTCCCGCACCGAGGCCGCGGCGGCCGCGGCGGCCGCCGCGGGAGCCGAGCGGACCGCCGGGCTCGTCGGGCCGGACGCCGCGCGGGAGCGAAGCGTGGGACGCGGCGGGGGATCGGCGGTGAGCCCGTCGTTGGTGTACGTGGCCAGGCCGTACCGCGGCTCCCACGGTTGCGGGCTGAGCGGGATGTCGAGCACGTCGGGGACACCGCGCGCCTCCAGGTCGGCGACGGAGATCGACTCGCCGCGCAGCGCTCGCTCGTGGGCGATGAACCCGAGGCGCGGACCGGCGGGCACGTGGGCGGCGAGGTCGGCGAAGGTGTGGTGGACGGCGGCCACCTCGGTCAGCGGGCCGATCGTGAACCGGCCGCTGTCCTCGTCGAGCACCGCAGCGGCCCAGGCGGCCGGTGCCCACAGCGCCAGCCGGTACTCGGCGAGCGTGGCCGCCGGCCACAGTTGACGACCCGTGTCGACCGCATCACGGGCCCGGTTGCGCAGCTGCAGCAGCCGGTCCCAGTCGCCCGTCGTGCACTCGGCGTCGATCAGGCGCACCAGGCCGTCGAGGTCCGCCCGGTGGATCAGTTCGTCCAGCGCCGGATCGGCGACGGGCTCCGGCACTAGACGAGCGGCCACGGATAGCGGCGACCCGAGGTGTCGACCGGGAACCGCGGATGCTCGACGACCCATGCGGCGCGCTCCTGGATCGCCGCGACCTCGTCGTCGGCGAGGAGGGCGGCGATGTCGAGCGGCACCGTCTCGGCCAGGGGCGCGACGACGGCCACGAGCGGCTGCGGGATCTGCTCGCCGCCGAACTCCCACACGACGGTGCGCAGCTTGAAGTCGGTCGCGAAGCACAACCCGTGGTCGATGCCCCAGATGTGGTCCTCGCCGTCGATCAGCACGTGGCCGCTCTTGCGGTCGGTGTTGTTGGCGATCAGGTCGAACGCTGCCACCGCCCGCAACGTGTCGTGCAGGTCCTCGCGCGACTCGTGGATCGTGAAGTAGTGCTGCTGGTGGTCGGCGGCGACGAACCACTGCACCGAGCCCTCGCCGAGCGGGCCGTCGCGGATGATCGTCGGCGGCACGAGGTCGAGACCCATCGCCTCGCTGAGGCGGTACGCGGCGAGCTCGCGTCGGTGCAGACCGGGCTCGAAGTCCCACAGTGGCCGTTCGCCGCGCACGGGCTTGTAGATCGCCTGCGCCACCTCGTCGCCGCAGCGCACGTTGACGAGGAACGTGGCGTTGCTGCTCCACGGCATCCGGCCCTCGATGTCGATCTCGCCGGCAGTGAGGAGGGCGCGCTGGGCGGCGCGCTCGTTCAGTTCATCCTGGGACATGGATGACCGGAGGGATCCATCGGCAGCCCGCAGAACACGCACGCCGGCCGCCCGGCGGCGACGATCGAGTCGGCGTGCTCGCAGAACGCGTGCGCCTGACTGCGGGTGAGGAAGACACGCAGGTGACCGCGATCCTCCAGCGCCTCGGGAGCCGGCTCGCCGGACTCGTCGGTCACGATGACCTCCTCCAGCTGCACGAGCACGCGGTCGTTGGTGCGGTCGTAGCCGAGCCCGACCGGTCCGAGCACGAACGCCGCGTCGACCGGCGCGGCGAGCTCCATCGCGGCCGGCATCGGCTTGTCCGACACGGCCGGGAGGTCGTCGAGCACCTTGCCGAGGTAGTCGGCGATGGCCGACGCCTGCTGCTTCTCGCACTTCACCGTGACCCGCGTGCCACCGCGGCGAGCTTGCAGGAAGAACACCCTCGCGCCGGGCTCACCGACCGCCCCGACGGTGAACGCGTCCACCTCGTCGAACTCGTAGAACACGCCCATCAGGACGGTCGCAGTTCTGCGAGCGACGCACCCGTTGAGTTGACGGTGAGCACGATCGGGCCACCGATCGTGTACGCCACAGCGGTGACCGAGCACGTGCTGATGACGATGCGCTGGAACAGGTCCAGGTGCGTGCCCATCGCGTGGGCCGCGACGGCCTTGATCGGATCGGCGTGCGAGACGCAGACGACCGTGCCGCCCGGGTGCTTGGCACGCAGCCGGTCCAGTGCGCCGACCATCCTCGACTGCATCTCGGTGAAGCTCTCCCCGCCTGGGAAGCGGAACGTGGACGGGGCACGCTGCACCGTGGCCCACTCCGGCAGCTTCATCAGCGTCTTCAGCTCGGCGCCGGTCCAGTCCCCGAAGTCGCACTCCAGCAGGCCGCGTTCGATCTGCACCTTCATCCCGCGGGCCTTGGCGATCGGGGCAGCGGTCTCCCGCGCCCGCTCCAGCGGCGAGGCGTAGATCGCGTCGACCTGCTTGAGCTCGGCAATGCGTTCCGCGACCTTCTCGGCCTGCTGGACGCCGAGGTCCGCCAGGTGCAGCCCGGGCGCACGGCCGGGCAGGACCTTGCCGGTGGTCGGGGTCTGCCCATGGCGCACCAGCAGCACGACCGTCGAGGTCGGAGGAGCGGTTTTTGTTCTCGCCATTCGAAGGTGCAACCTAACGTCGTGACCGTGGATTCACTCGCTGCCGTGGGCAACGACATCGTCGCCTGTCGTGCTTGCCCACGTCTCGTCGCGTGGCGCGAGCAGGTGGCGGTCGACAAGCGTGCCGCCTTCCGCGACGAGACCTACTGGGGGCGGCCGGTCGCCGGCTTCGGTGATCCGCAGGCAACGGTGCTGGTGCTCGGCCTGGCGCCGGCCGCGCACGGGGCGAACCGCACCGGGCGGGTGTTCACCGGCGACCGGTCCGGTGACTGGCTGTTCGCCGCACTGCACCGGGTCGGCCTGGCGAACCTGCCGACCTCGACGCATGCCGGGGACGGACTCACCCTC
>JAODBQ010000557.1 GCA_025464045.1 Ilumatobacteraceae bacterium | reverse complement strand
ACGACGTACGCCAAGCCTGCTGCGTACCCGGCCCAGATCAACACGGCCACGGCGTCCCAGCGCACGAACCACCAGCGCGGCTGGCGGGTGCTGCCGCACGCGAGCGTGAGGATCGTGCGGCCGCCGGGCAGGAAGCGCGCGGTGATCAGCAGCATCCCGCCGCGCTGGCCGATCTGCCGGCGCGCCCCGTCGAGCCGCTTCGCGAACGACGGCCGACGCGCGGCGCGTCGTTCCAAGCGTGCCGCGAACCGGTGGCCGATCGTGTACGAGAGGTTGTCGCCGGCGAACGCACCCACTGCTCCGACGGCGATCAGCGGCCACAGCGGGTACGGCGCGCCGTCGGTGGCCACGGCGACGCCGCCGATGATCAGGGCGGTCTCGCTCGGCACGATCGGGATCACCGCGTCGAGCAGGGCGATGCCGAGGACGAGCGCGAGGTACCACCAGTGATCCGCCCAGCCGGTGAGCTGATCACCACGATCGGCAACCCACTGGAGGGTGTCTCCGATCCAACTGAACGCGCCGGCGACCATGGTCGGCCAAGGTTACGGCGAGGGCGCCCGCAGGGCGGTCCGTTGTCGGCGGGCGAGCGCCTCCGCCGTCGCAGGCGTGGCACCGGCGACCGTGATGTGGCCCATCTTCCGTCCGGGCCGTGGCTCCGCCTTGCCGTAGAGGTGCAGCTTCACCGCCGGGTGGTCGAGGGCGTGCTCCCACCGCGGTTCGCCGTCCGCCCACTCCTCGCCGAGCAGGTTGGCCATCGCGGCAGCCTCGACCGTGAGCGACGTGTCGCCGAGGGCCAGGCCGCAGATCGCGCGCACCTGTTGCTCGAACTGGCTCGTCGCGCTGAGGTCGAGCGTCCAGTGCCCGCTGTTGTGCGGACGTGGCGCGACCTCGTTGACGACGATCCCGTCGTCGGTCAGGAACAACTCCACGGCGAGCACGCCGACGTAGTCGAGCGCATCAGCGATCCGTTCGGCGATCGTGTACGCCTCGATCGCGTACGGGCCCGGGACGACCGTGACGTCGAGGATCCCGTTGCGGTGGATGTTGGCACACAGCGGGTAGGCGACCAGCGACTCGCCCGGCGCGAGCAGGTTGCGGGCGAGGATCACGGACAGCTCACCGCGCAGCGCGAGGCGTTCCTCGAGCACCGCGGGGACGCGACCGAGCGCGGCCCATGCCCCGGCGAGCTCGTCCGGCGCACGCACGACGATCTGGCCCTTGCCGTCGTAGCCCATCCGCGCGGTCTTGAGGATCGCCGGGAACACGCCACCCGTCGCGCGGCGGACGTCCTCGTCGTCCTCGATGACCTCGAACGGGGCGACCGGGATCCCAGCAGCGGCGAGGAACCGCTTCTCTCGGCGGCGGTCCTGGGTGACGGCGATCGCGTGAGGCGACGGGTGCACGGTCGTGCCGGCCGCGAGCCGCGTCAGCGCCGCGGCGGGCGGGTTCTCGAACTCGGTGGTCACCACGGCGCACTCGCGCGCCATCCGGTCGAGCGCGTCGACATCGTCGTACGCGGCGACGAGGTGGACGTCCGAAACCGCCCCAGCCGGTGATCCCGGGTCCGGTTCGAGCACGATCGTGCGGTAGCCCATCGTGCGCGCCGCGAGCACGAAGTACCGCCCGAGCTGACCGCCGCCGAGGATGCCGAGCGTGGCCGGAGGAACGATCACCCCGCGGGCTCCGGTGGCGGCAACGTGCTCGCGGCGGCCTCGTCGCGACGGCGGGCGCGGTCGGCGCGCAGCGCGGCGGCGAGCGCCGGGTCTCCGGCGGCGAGCATCGCCACGGCGAACAGCGCGGCGTTGGTGGCGCCTGCCTCGCCGATCGCGAAGGTGGCGACTGGGACGCCGGCGGGCATCTGCACGATCGAGGCGAGCGAGTCCATCCCGGCGAGGTGCCGGCTCGGCACCGGCACACCCAGCACCGGCACCGTGGTCTTCGCCGCGAGCATCCCGGGCAGGTGCGCGGCGCCGCCCGCGCCGGCGATGATCGCCCGCAGCCCGAGTCCCTCGGCCTCATCGGCGAAGGCGAACATCTCGTCGGGCATCCGGTGCGCCGAGATCACGCGTGCGGTGTGGGCGACGCCGAAGCGGTCGAGCACCTCGACCGCGCGGCGCATCGTCGGCCAGTCGCTGGACGAACCCATCACCACTGCTACGAGCGCCACGCCAGGAGTCTTGCCGAGGGGGGCGCGGTCAGTTCAACACGTTGACCGCGCGGGCGATCACGAGCGCGACGACGACGATCGAGATCATCGACTGCAGCATCATCACGAGCTTCGCCCAACGCGACAGGGGCAGCACGTCGGTCGGGCTGAACGCAGTCGCATTGGTGAACGAGAGGTACAGGTAGTCGACGTACAACGGCTCCCAATCCGCCCCGGCGAGCTCCGGTAGCTGCATCTGGGGGAACAGGAAGTCCGGCCGGTCCCTCTCGCCGGCGGCGCGCAGGACCGGGCCACCCCGATCGGTGTCCCAGTACCAGAGGGAGAAGACGATGATGTTCGTCACCCAGATCGCCGCGCCGGTGGCGAGGAGCTCGCCGGCGTTGCGGATGCCCTCGGCGCGCACGAGGTCGATCACCAGCCGCGCGCCCGACGCCGCGTTGGCGAGGCTGATCAGCGCGATCAGGGCCAGGCTCGCCCGGCGGATCCACTTCGACCTGCGTTCGAGCCGCCCCGGGTTGGCCACCACGAGGCCGATCAGCATCAGCAGCGCGAGGCCGGGCAGGAGCAGGCGTGGCGGGTTCTCGACACGCGGGGGCAGGGCGAGGAGCAACGCGATCGCGACGACGATCGCAACCGTCACGGCGGTGCGCTGTTCGCCCGGCGTTTGGCGTCGCCACGCCGGGATGACGCGGCCGACCAGCGACTGCTCGGCGTGCCTCAGCCCACGCAGCGAGAGCAGCTCGTCGATCCGGGCGATCAGCGAATCGTGGTCGTCGTGTGGGGCGCGGTCGTCGTGTGGGGCGAGGTCGTCGTGGGGGTCGGCGCGATCGTCGCGGTCCCCGTCCTCGCGCTCGTCGGCCGGATCCGCCACCCGCGAGAGGATATTGAGTCGCTGGGGTCAGATCGCGCTGCCGGCGCGCTCGCCCTCGACCACGGCGGCGTGGGCGCGGCGCGGGGCCACGCAATCGCCGACCCGCTCGACGCTGGCGCCGGTGCGCACGAGCTCGTGGTAGAGCCACTCGACCGGGTTCGCCGGCACGGCGAGCACGACCCAATCGGTCGAGCGCACGAGGTTCGTGCCGGTCGGGTGGTGGAGCAGTTGCAGGTCGAGCGCGCCGTTGCCGGGCGCGACGCCCATCGCCACCAGGTCGGTGGACTGGACGATGCCCTTCGCCCCCGCGCGCATCCACCAGTTCTCCATGTCGAGGGTGATCCCGAGGTCCTGCCCGACGACCATCCCGTTCGTCACGATCTCCACCGCGCAGCCGCGATCGGCGAGGAGCTCGGCCACCGACGTCGCGTGGTGGAAGCCGATCTCGTCGATCACCACGACGGTGCCGGCCGGTTGCGCCGAACCGTCGAGCACGTCGCGCACGTCGGCCACGTTCGGGCAGTCGCCCGGCACCCACCACGGCCGTTGCGGCTCCGCCCCCGTGGCGACGATGACGTGGTCCGGTCGCTGCTCGTCGACCAGCCCCGGCCACACGCCGCTGTCGTAGTTGATCGTCACGCCGAGCCGCCGGCACTCGGTGAGCTGGTTGCGGATCATGTCGCCGAGCTCGGCGCGGTTGGGGACCGATGCGGCCA
>JAODBQ010000537.1 GCA_025464045.1 Ilumatobacteraceae bacterium | reverse complement strand
CGCGATGACCGGTGCGCACGCTGAAACCACGTGCGCGCAGCCGGCGGGCGACCTCCTCGGCGACGACGACGCTGCGGTGGCGGCCACCCGTGCAGCCGATCGCCACCGTCAGGTAGCTCTTGCCCTCCTGCTGGTACGCGGGCAGCAACGGCGCGAGCAGCGCTTCGAAGTGGTCGAGGAACTCCGAGGCGGTCGAACGCTCGAGGACGTAGTCGCGCACGGCCGGGTCGTGCCCGGTGAGCGGGCGGAGGGCTTCGTCCCAGTGCGGGTTCGGCAGGAAGCGCACGTCCATGACGATGTCCGCGTCGATCGGCATGCCGTGCTTGAACCCGAAGCTCTCGACGGCGATCTGCAGGTGCTGATCGTCGCCGGAATCGAACGCGCCGACGAGCTTGGCCTTCAGCTCGTGGATGTTGAGGTTGGTCGTGTCGATCACCAGATCCGACGCGGCCTTCACGGGATCGAGCAGGGTGCGCTCGAGATCGATCGCCTCGACGAGGCCGTCCGCCTCGCCGTCGAGCGGGTGCTTGCGGCGGGTGGCGTCGTAGCGGCGCACGAGCTCCGGGGTCGTCGCGTCCAGGAACACCGACCGGACGCGGTGGCCGGCGGTGCGCAGCGCCGCCACCTTCGGGAGGAAGTCGACGTGTTGGCGGCCGGACACGAGCGCCAGCCGCTCGATGCCGCTGCCCGGCTTGCTGGCCAGCTCGACGATCGTCTCCACCAGCGACGTCGGCAGGTTGTCGACCACGTACCAGCCGAGGTCCTCCAGCACGTCCGCGGTACCGGACCGACCCGCGCCGGACATCCCGGTGATCAGCACGATGTCCGCCACGCGACCAGCGTACGCGTCAGCCCGAGGCGGCGAGGACGTGCTTTCGGGTGCGCAGGTAGAGCAACCGCGGGATCGTGGCGGCGTGCTCGTACTCCTCGGCGCGAGCGATGAACCCCGCCGGCGGCGCAGGCTCGGCCATGTGCTCGACGAGCAGGCCGACGCCCGCGAGCGCGTTGACGTAGCGGCTGAGCGGACGGTGGATGAAGCGGATGAACACGTCCTTGTCGACCTCCTCCAAGGTCTCGTCCTCGGTGAGGTAGGGGCCGATCCGCCAGTACTGCTCAGGAGGATCGAGGAACTGGTCGTCGATCCAGCCGCTGTTCGGTGTCTGCAGCAGCGGATGATTGAGGAAGAAGCAGAAGCGGCCGCCAGTGCGCAGCACCCGTGCCACCTCGGCGACCGCCTGGTCGACTTCGCGGATGTGCTCGAAGACGAGGCAGGCGACCACCGCGTCGAACGACGCGTCGGGGAATGGCAGGTCCGAGGCCGGGGCGCGGACGTAGGCCGGGCCACCGCCGCGCTCGTGGGCGACGGAGATCTGGTTCCACGTCGGGTCGGCCCCGACGACGAGCTCGGCACCGAGCTGCCAGGCGAGGCGGCTCACCTGGCCGTCGCCGCAGCCGACGTCGAGGATCCGCGCCGCGCCGGCCAGCTCCTCGGCCGCCATCGGGAGGATCTGCTCGGTGTACTCGGCGTCGACGCCTTCGGTGAACCCGTCGATCCACCAGCGCGCGTGGTGCTCCCACAGATCGTCGACAGGCGCGTCGACAGGATCTTCACCGTCGATCGGGCCGGACGGATCGCCGGGCGGATCGGCCGACTGGTCGGGCTGTTCGGGCGGGTCGGCGGGCGAGTCCGGCATCGTCGGAGATCGTACGGGTCCGACGGGTACGGTGCCCGGGTGGACTTCTCGATGTGGGTGTCAACCGAACGGCAGTGGGGCGAGCTCGTGGAGCGCGCCACGTGGGGCGAGGCCAGCGGCTGGCATGGACTCTGGGTCGCCGACCACTACATGTCGCAGACGCCGGACGATGCGCCCGGCGACGGGCGGATCCTCGAGTGCTGGACCGTGCTGGGCGCGCTCGGCGCGCTCGTCCCGCGGATCCGGCTGACGTCGATGGTCTCGCCGGTCACGATCCACCATCCGGTCGTGCTCGCCAAGCGCCTCGCCACCGTCGACGAGATCACCGGTGGACGCGCCGTGCTCGGACTCGGCGCCGGCTGGCAGGTCAACGAGCACCGCGCGTATGGGTTCGAGCTGCCGCCGCCCGGCCCGCGGGTCGATCGCTTCGAGGAGGCGATCCAGGTCATCCACCACCTGTTCCACGACGACCGGGCCAACTTCGCCGGCACGTACTACACGCTCACCGATGCGCCGTTCGCGCCGCGCCCGAAGTCGGTGCCGTTGCTCGTCGGCACGTCGAGCCCGAGGATGCTCCGGTTGACGGCGACGTGGGCCGACGAGTGGAACACGTGGGGCGACCCGGCGCAGATCGCGACGGTGACGGCGAAGTTCAACGAGGCGTGCGAGAAGGTCGGGCGCGACCCGTCCACGATCCGCCGGTCGGCGCAGGCCATGGTCTTCCTCGCCGACGATCCGGACCGCCTTGCCAAGCTGCGCGAACGCGCACCGGCCGGCCGATCGCTCGTCGGTGGCGTCGGCGAGCTGGTCGACCTCTACGGCCAGTACGCGGAGCTCGGCGTCGACGAGGTCGCGATTCCCGACTTCACGCTCGGCGCCACGCCGGACGCGCGCGCCGAGGCGTACGCGCGGCTGCGCGACGACGTGCTCAGCGCCTTCGCCTGACGCACACCTCGGCCACCCCGTCCACGGCTGCGCCGGCGGCTCAGGCCGGCGGGTGGAACTTGGCGTAGACCGCGTCGGCAACCGCGTCGGGCAGGAACGACAGCGCGCGCAGATCGTCGAGTGACGCCTTCTTCACCGCGCTGACGCCGCCCATCACCTGGGTCAGTCGCTTCTTGCGCGTCTCCCCGAGCCCGGCGATGCCATCGAGCGCGCTGGTCGTCATCCGCTTGTCGCGCAGTTCGCGGTGGAACGTGTTCGCGAAGCGGTGCGCCTCGTCGCGGATCCGCTGCAGCATGAACAGCGCCTCGCTGCCGCGCGGCACGTTCACCGGCTCGCTGCGCCCCGGCACGTAGACCTCCTCGAAGCGCTTCGCCAACGATGCGATGGGGATCTCGTCCGTCAGCCCGAGCGTCGCGACGACCCGTTCGGCGACGGCCAGCTGGCCC
Organism: Ilumatobacteraceae bacterium; assembly: GCA_025464045.1. Classification (GTDB taxonomy): domain Bacteria; phylum Actinomycetota; class Acidimicrobiia; order Acidimicrobiales; family Ilumatobacteraceae; genus JAODBQ01. The sequence continues at coordinate 1,967 of JAODBQ010000537.1, read as the reverse complement.
TTCCCGCCGTCGACGAGCAGCAGCTGAGGCGGGTACTGGAAGCGCCTCGGTCGCCTGCGGACGCCCTCCTCCAGCTCCTCGTCCAGCGGGTGGTCGCGTTCGTTGAGGTAGGCCGTCAGCCGGCGGGTGAGGACCTCCTCCATCGCCGCGTAGTCATCGTTGCCCGGCACGTCCTTGACCTTGAAGCGGCGGTACTCACGCTTGTTCGGCAGCCCGTCCTCGAGCACCACCATCGAGCCGACGTAGTCGGTGCCCTGCAGGTGAGCCATGTCGTAGCACTCGATCCGCAGCGGCGCCTCGGGCAACGAGAGCATGTCCTGCAGCTCGGTCAACGCGCGGCTGCGTGCGTTGTGGTCGCCCGCCCGGCGCAGGCGGTGGCGGTTGAACTCCTCCTTGGCATTGCGGGTGACGGTCTCGTGCAGGCCGCGCTTGTCGCCGCGCTGCGGCACTCGGATCTGCACCCGGCTCCCGCGCAGGTGGGTGAGCCACTCCTCGTAGGTGGCGACGTCCGCCGAGGTGGTCGGCACGAGGACCTGCTTGGGCACACCGAGCGGTGGTTCGTCGCCGTACATCGCCTCGAGGATCCGGTCGACGAGACCGCCGGCGCTGACGTCCTCGACCTTGTCCAGCACGAAGCCCTTGCGGCCGACGACCCGTCCCCGCCGCACGAAGAACACCTGCACGGCCGCTTCGAGCTCGTCGTCGGCGATCCCGATCACGTCGAGGTCCTCGTTGGTCTCCGCGACCATCTGCTGCTTCTCGATCGCGCGCTGGACCGCGTGCAGCCGGTCGCGCAGCCGCGCCGCGCGCTCGTACTCCATCTCCTTCGCGGCGGCACGCATGTCGCCGTCGAGACGGGCGACGACGTCGTCGGTGTTGCCGTCGAGGAAGTCGCACAACTCGTCGACGAGCTGGCGGTACGGGCCCTCCTCGATCTCGCCGACGCACGGACCGCTGCACTTCTCGATGTGGAACAACAGGCACGGCCGGCCGAGGCGCTGGTGCTCGTTGAACTTCCCCGGGCTGCAGGTCCGGATCGGGAAGCTGCGCAAGAGCAGGTCGAGCGTGTCGCGGATGGCGTAAGCGTGGGCGTACGGCCCGAAGTAGCGGGTGCCCTTGCGCTTGCGCCCGCGCATCACCAGCGCCCGCGGGAACTGCTCGTCCAACGTCACGGCCAGGAAGGGGTAGCTCTTGTCGTCGCGGAGGCGGATGTTGAAGCGCGGCCGGTGCTGCTTGATCAGCGACCACTCCAGCATCAACGCCTCGACCTCGTTGCGCACCTCGATCCACTCGACCGTCGCCGCGGTGGCCACCATCTGCGCGGTGCGCGGGTGCATGTTGCGCGGATCCTGGAAGTAGTTGGACAGCCGCTGTCGCAAGCTCGAGGCCTTGCCGACGTAGATCACCCGGCCGAGCGCGTCCTTGAACTGGTACGACCCGGGCCCCTCCGGGATCGTGCCGGCAGGCGGGCGGGTGACCATCCCTGTCGAGGATACGACCGCTGCGCGGCGGTACCGACGCCGCCTCGCGGCACGTCCGTCGTCACCCACGGCGCCACGCCTCAGCCCGCCTCCACGCCACCCGCGACACGACCGACGCCACCTTCGGGGGACCCGTCCGGAGGCGGTCGCCGCGGTAGCCTGGCCCGCGTGCCAGGGCGCTACCAGTTCTCGTTGCCGGAACGCCGCCAGCGTGACGGCTGGTTCCGCATCGGGACGTTCGACGTCACCACCACGGCGTTCATGGTGCTGCTCGGCGTCATCTCGATGTTCATCTACGCGGCGAGCCAGTCGGCGCTCGTCAAGCTCGTGTTCGACGTGCCGGACGTGCGCGCCGGCGAGATCTGGCGGCTGATCACCTGGCCGATCGCCAATCCGCCCACGCAGATCTGGGTGATCTTGACCCTCGTCTTCTTCTGGTTCTTCGGTCACCGCATCGAGGACGTCGTCGGCCGCAAGCGATTCACG
>JAODBQ010000488.1 GCA_025464045.1 Ilumatobacteraceae bacterium | reverse complement strand
GGCGATGGCGGTCGGCACGAGCTGGATCAAGGAGCTGTCGTCGGCGCCGTGGGACCACGACGCCGACGAGGGCGGGGGCGCGCGCCGTGCGTCGTTGTCGCTGACGGTGGGCTTCCTGTTCGGCGCGGGCATCGCCGGTGCCCTCGCGCAGTGGGCGCCGGCGCCGGAGGTGCTGCCCTACCTCGTCCACGTCGTGCTGACGCTCCCCGTCGCGATCGTGCTGCGCCGAGCACCCGACGTGCCGCGTCCCGTCCTCACCCGGATCCGGTTGCGCGACCAGCTGCGCGTGCCGTCGGTGCGCAACGTGCGCTTCCGGCGCGTCGTCGCCCCGAGCGCACCGTGGGTCTTCGGTTGTGCAGGCGTGGCCTACGCCGTGCTCCCCGGCCTGGCATCCGCGCACGTCGGCGGACTGCGGATCGCGTTCTCGGCTCTCGCGACCGTCGTCACCCTCGGCGCGGGGGTCCTCGTGCAGCCGTTCGCGCGCCACCTCGACCGGGTCGGTTCCAGCCGCGCGATCACGGTCGGGCTGCTGCTCACCGCGATCGGCATGGCGCTCGCGGCCGTGGCCGCCGGTTCGCTCGCGGTCCCACTCGTCCTGCTCGCCGCATGTGTCCTCGGCTGTGCCTACGGCATCAACCTCGTCTCCGGGTTGCTCGAGGTGCAGCGGATCGCCGAGCCCGGCGATCTCGCCGGGCTCACCGCGGTCTACTACGCGCTGAGCTACGTCGGCTTCGCGGTGCCGGCAGCGATGTCGTTGCTCGTCGTCCACGTCAGCTACCCGGTGATGCTCGGCGTGGGGGCGGTGATCGCCGCGGCGTCGCGCTGGTCCGTCGTCCGCGCCCAGTCCTCGCGCTGACGCCGGATGGGCCAGGCCGCTGTCCGTCTGAGCCGACGCGAGCACCGGACCTGCTCACTCGTGAGCACGATCGGTGGTCGCGTTGCACTCGACCCCCAACGGTGACCGTCCGGACGCAGGGCCGGACACGTCATGGTGTAGACGTGTCGTATGACTGAACCCGAGGTTTCCATCACGCCGCTCGAGAACGGGCCGTACCTGGTGAAGGGAGCGGTGACGCTGCGCGACGCCGACGGCACCGAGTACAAGAGCGAGCGGGCGACGATCGCACTGTGCCGTTGCGGGGCCTCGACGAGCAAGCCGTTCTGCGACGGCACGCACTCCAAGATCGGGTTTGCCGCGGCCGAGCGCGCCGTGCGCGAGGCGCAGGAGCCTGGGACGGCGTAGGAGGTGGGCCGGTCGCTCGGCTGCACCGCCGGACGGGGGTGATCGCGGCCGACGCTGTGACAGGCTGAGCGCGTGCACGTGAGCGTCGTCAGCCCGGTGTTCGTCGGCCGTCAGGAAGAGCTCGCGGCCATCGCCGGCGCTGCCGAACGCGCGGTCGGGGGGACTGCCGGGTTCGTGCTCGTCGGCGGGGAAGCAGGCGTGGGCAAGACGCGCTTGGTCGAGGAGGTCGCGATCCGCGCCGAGCGACAGGGCTTGCGAGTGCTGCTCGGCCGCTGCGTCGAGCTCGGTGTCGAGGGCCTCCCGTTCGCGCCGCTGATGGACGCGGTGCGCGACCTCCTGCGCTCCACGCCGGCCGACGAGGTCGACCAGCTGCTCGGCCCGGCGCGCCGGCAGCTGGCGCGTCTGCTGCCGGACCTCGATCCCGACGGCACCGAGATCGGTGACCACCGCGAGTCGCCGGGCACGCCGGCGCAGCTGCTCGAGCTCGTGCTCGGCCTGCTGAAGCGCCTCAGCGCGGCACGGCCGCTGGTGCTGGTCATCGAGGACCTGCACTGGGCCGATCAGTCCACGCTCGATCTCGTCGCCTACCTCGTCCGCGCCGTTCGTGGGATCCCGACGCTGCTCGTCGCGACCTATCGCTCCGACGAGCTCCACCGCCGGCACCCGCTGCGTGGCCTGCTGTCGGGTTGGGAGCGGGTCCGCGCGGTGCAGCGCATCGAGCTGTCCCGTTTCGACTGGACGGAGGTGTCGGCGCAGCTCACCGGGATCCTCGGCACGTCGGCGGCGACCTCGTTGGTCGACCGGGTCTTCGAACGTTCCGAGGGCAACGCCTTCCTCGTCGAGGAGATGCTCGGCGTGGTCCAGTCCGGCGGCGATCCCGACGTGATCCCCGGGTCGCTGCGCGACCTGCTGCTGGCGCGGGTCGACACGCTCGGCGACCCGGCGCGGCGGCTGCTCCGCGCCGCGTCGGCGGCCGGGCAGGAGGTCCCGGAGCGGTTGCTCGCCGCGGTCGCCGGGCTCGACGGTCCACCGCTGTTCGACGCGTTGCGCGAGGTGGTCGAGCACCACCTGCTCGTCGTCGATCAGGCGGGCCGGGGGTACGCGTTCCGACACGCCCTCGGTCGTGACGCCGTGTACGAGGACATGCTGCCGGGCGAGCGCACGCTCGTGCACACCGCGTACGGCGAGGCGCTGTCGCGTGATCCTGCGCTGGCCAACGACGAGACGGCGGTCGCCGCCGCGCTGGCCTACCACTGGTACGCCGCGCTCGACCTGCCGCGGGCGTTGGGCGCCTCGGTCGAGGCGGCGCGCGGGGCCGCCGCGGGGTTCGCGCCTGCCGAAGCGCAGCGGCACCTCGAGCGCGCGTTGCAGGTCTGGCCACGTGTGCACGATGCGCGGGCCCGAACAGGCATCGATCACGTCGAACTGCTCCAGCTCGCCGCGGAGGCGACGCTCGGCGCGGGCGCGATCGACCGGGCGGTCTCGCTCGTCGATCAGGCGCTCGCCGAGGTCGGCGAGGGCCCCGCAGTGGCGGAGCGTCGCGCCGCGCTGCTCGTTCGGCGGATGGTCGCGCTGCGTGCGCTCGGCCGGGACACCGAGGGCATCGCCGCCCTGCAGGCCGCCCTCGTCGAGCTGCCCGCGGACCCACCCTCGGCGACCCGTGGCAAGGTGCTCGCCAGCCTTGCCAACAGCTACCTGCGCGTCGCCGATCTGCGTGCCGTGCCGGACCTCGCCGGTCAGGCGGTCGCGACCGCGGCGGCGGTCGGTGACCGCGTGACGGAGGCCGACGCCCTGATCAGCCTCGGCCTCGCCCAGGCGTACACCGGCGAGAGCGAGGCCGGCCTCGTCAACCTGCGTCGCGGCGTCCAGCGCGCGACGGACCTCGACGTTCCCTGGACCGTGCTGCGCGGGATGGTCAACCTGTCCGACGTGCTCGAGTTCCTCGACCGCCACGAGGAGGCCGCCGAGACCGCCCGTGGCGGCGTCGAGCTCGCGACGCGGGTCGGTCTGTCACGCACGCTCGGCGCGTACCTCATCGGCAACCTCGTCGAGCCGCTGATCCGCCTCGGCCGGGGCGGCGAGGCGGACGTGCTCGCCGCCGCCGCGCTCGGCGAGGGTCCCGAGGGCGTGTTCGCCGGGACCCTGCTGCTGCTGCGCGCCGAGATCGCCCTGCGCGCGGGACGGTACGAGGATGCGGCCGGCTTCGCCGCCGACAGCCGTGCGGTCATCGGCGACATGGATGATCACCAGTTCACGATGCCGCTCGCGTACGTGGAGGCCGAGCTCGCCAGAGCGCGCGGTGACTTGGCGGGGGCCGGGCGCGTGCTGCACCACGCGTTGGCCGGTGCCGAACAGAAGTGGGGCGACCGCTACTCGACGCCGCTGGTCCTGCTCGGGTTGCGGGTGGCCAACGAAGCCCGGGTGGCGGCGCAGGACCGGCGCCAGGCAGCCACCGCCGAGGAGGCCGAGTTCGTGCGTCGACTGATCGGGTTCACCGAACAGCTCCCGGTCAGCGGCCA
>JAODBQ010000428.1 GCA_025464045.1 Ilumatobacteraceae bacterium | reverse complement strand
TCGCGCCCGCTCGGGTGCCGACGTCGACCGCGCGGCCTGGGCGCCGTCAGGCTCGGGCTTCGGCGACGGCGGCCCACAGGTCGGTGGCGGTCACCGGGCCGACGAAGCTCCTGCGCACGACGCCGAGACGGTCGGCGATGACGAGGATCGGCACGCCGTCGATGTGGTACTTGGCGTGCAGGTCCCGGTCGGCGGTGTACTCGACGTCGACCACCGCGACCTGCGTGGACTGCAGCACCCGCGCCTTGCGCAGGACGTCGGCGCACGACGCGCACGTGGCCGAGGTGAACACGGCCACCATCCACGGTGCATCGGCTGAGGTCGGGAAGTCGCTGCGGTCGAGCTGGGCCGGCGCATCGAAGACGGGCTGGGTGGGCACGTCGATGATCTGCCGGCGGCGCAGCACCAGCCCGATCGCCACCGCGACGACGACCACGAGCAACCCGATCAGCAGCTGTGCCACGGACGCCCGCTCATCCCGGCATCGCGAACGAGCCCGACCGACCACGCAGGTTCGGGTCCCGCGGCAGCAGCCGCTCGACGTAGACCCGTGACGTGCTCTCGACGATCAGCGGCCGCCCGACGGCCGACGCATCGCCGAGGCCGAGCGTCATCACCTGGTTCGCGCCGAGCGGGATGTTCTCCATCCGCGGCACCGGCACCTCGCCGCCCGGGCCGAGCACCTTGACCGTGACCATTGCCGCCTGGTTGTCGACGTTGAGCACGACGAGGATGTCGTTCACCTGCAGCTGCGAGCCGACGGCCATGCTCCACCTGCGGACCGCCGCGCGTGGCGGCTGCCCGAGCACGACGGTGGTCGCGATGCCGGTGCCGGCGGGACGCGTGATCGCGCGGTCGACGATGATCGAACCGACCGACGTCGTCGAGAAGACCACACCGTGGCGGCCGGCCGGCAGCCCCGCGACGTTCGCCGTGTCGAGCGTGGCGACGCTGCCGGCGGCGACCGTGACCTGCGTGTCGTTGGGGAACGCAGCGCTGATCGGCACCCCGAGGAACACCGCCTGCACCGTGACGTCGTTCGCCGATCCGTTGTAGATGCTGTATCGCTCGGTGATGCCGGCGGCGGTCTCGCCGTCGGCGAACCACGCCTGGTCAGTGAGTGCCGGTGCACCGAGGTTCATCGTGAACCCGGCTCGCGCTGTCCCGAGGTAGCGCTGCGCCCGTCCGACGACGATGCGGCCGCGCGAGCTGGTGACGCCGGCAGCGATCACCTCGTCGTCGCGCACGATCGAGTCGATCTTGATCACGCTCACCGAGTGGCCCTTGACCGGGTACCCCTGCAGCGCGGCCGGACTGCGGTTGCCCGAAGCGGTCGCGAGATCGACGTTGATGATCGCGTCGTCGGGGAACGGGTTGGTCACGACGAGGTCCTCGGTGCTCGAGTCCTTGGTGTAGCCGTCGGCGAAGTACCAGTTGTTCGACGTCGCGTTGGCGCACGGGGCAACCGCCTGGCCGGCGGGGTCCGTGGCGATCTGCTCGACGAACCCACCGCCTCCCGTCACCTCGACGAGTGCCGACACGTAGCTGCCGTTCGGTTGGATCGTGGCCAGGTCGAGCGTCGCCGCGTCGCGCGGCGGCACGCGGAACGGCTCGGCGATCGCTGCCTGACCGGCGGCGTCCGTGAACGCGGTCACCTGACCGGACAGTGGGGTGTCGTTCGGGTTGGTGATGACCACCGAACCGCCGAGGCCGGTCGCGCCGATCGGCACCCCCGGGCAGAACCACGACGAGGTGATGAAGTCCAGCTGCGGGACGAACGGCGTCGTCGGCGCGCCGAGCGAGGTGAACACCGGGGTGGCGGGCGCCGGCAACGACGTGCCGATGACGAGCAGCACGACGAAGCCGATCACGATCAGCAGCGCGGCCGGAGCTCTGCGCAGGTTCACCAGGGATCACCTGCCCGGGCCGGATCGACGTCGCGCTCGGGCGCACTGGCCGGCTGCTCGTCCGCCTCGGCGCCGACCGACTTCCACGGCTCGTCGCCGCCGGGGCGCAAGATCGGGTCGTGGATCGTCACGACCGGCCCACTGGGCGCAGACGTCCCGGAGCCGCGCCAGCGCCGCCACGACGACGGGTTCAACCGACTGGCGGCGACGAGCAGGGCCAACCAGATCGCCACTTGCACGGCGATCAGCACCCCACGCGAGCCGGACGTGTCGTAGGCCAGGTGAGCGGCGCCACCGGTGGGCATGTCGAAAGCCATCGTCGTGCCGAACGCGCGCCGCGGCGCGATCGCCGTGCCGTCGACGGCGAGCGTCCAGTGCTCGTCGTACGGCACCGCGAGGTGCAGCGTTCCCGGCTTGACCGGACCGCGTGCCGGGCCGATCGTCGGCGAGCCGACCGCGAACGGCTGCGAACCGCGCAGGTCGCTCTGGGTGAGCGCTGTCTCGCCGCCCTCCTTGCTGGCAGCGATGCCGTTGCCGCTGAGCTCGCTGCGCGTCGGCGTCCACGCAGTGTTCTCGAAGACGGCGAAGTTCAGCGGACTGGTGAGCGGCGTGCCGAGGTCGAGCTGATCGTTGAGCGCGTCGAGCAGCCCGCCCGGCACGGGCAGCGGATGGTCGAGCGTGCTGCGCGCCCCATCGGCGACGGGGACGACGATGTAGCGGATGCCGTACGGGGCGAGCAGCCGGCCGGCGCGCAGGGTCGTCTCGGAGCGGATGGCGTCGATCGCTGCCGTGACGTCGTGCTCGACCGCGGACGGGATGCCCGGCCAGTCGTCCTGGATCTGCAACGGCCCGTCGTCGGTGATCGCGTACCCGATGCCCGGTGCATAGGCCCACGGCGCCACCGGGATGACCCGCGGGTCACCGAGCCACAGGATCCGGTAGTCGCCCTCGGGTGGGTTCGTGGGCAGCTGGTCGAGCACCGTGGCGAGCGTGAGGTTCGGCATGTGCCAGCGGCCGTCGGCGAGTGCGGCGACGCCCGGGATCACCCCGATCAGCACGGCGAGCGCACTGAGCAGACCGAGCGGCTGACGCCAGCCGAACGAGCCGCCGAGCACGTCGTCCTGGAACGCGGCGGCGATGCAGGCGGCGGCCAGCGCCACGCCGACCGCGACCGGCGCGAGCAGCACGCCCGGCTCGGGCATGCGCACGAACAGCGAGCCGCGGTCGTCGAGCACGAGCAGGAAGCCGAACCCGACCACCAGTCCGGCCGCGCGCACAGCCCAGGTGAGCCGCCACCCGCGGGCGACCAGCGGTGCGACGAGCACCGGCAGGTAGAGGGCGACGGCGAGCACACCGATCGGTCCGTGGCCGACGCCGAACCGGGCGAGCCGGGCGATGCCGAGCGAGCGCGCCTCGACGGGCGGCACCCCGACGATCGCCGTCCACGCGCCCTTGCCGACCAGCGTCGCCGACCACGGCAGGTTGGCCAGCCAGGCGACCGCCGCGACCGCCAGCGCCCCGCCCAGCAAGGCCACGGCCGCACGCCAGGAGCCGTTGCTGACCAGGGTGGTCAGCGCGAGCATCACGCCGATCCCGACGACGACCACGACGAACGACGGCGCGAAGGCCACGGTGACCGCCACGATGAGGCTGAGCTGGGCGAGGATCCGGATCCGCTTGCGCCGCCCCGTGTCGGCATAGCGTTCGACCTCGTCGGTGCCCGCCGCCCCGATCGTCTCGATCCCCGCTGCCCGGCGCAGCAGGTGGACGACCCACGGCGTCGCCGCGTAGCAGGCCAGTGCACTCCACTGGCCGGCCGAGAGCAGCTCCGCGGACAGCGGCACCGCGGCGTAGACGAGCAGTCCGATGATCCGCGCCCGCGGCTGGGGGAACAGCGAACCGAGCCGCCACATGCCCCCGTACCCGATCACGAGCAGGCCGAGCAGTGCCACCGTCTGCCACAGGCCCATGTGGAAGAGCGTGACGGTGCTGCCGACGGCGATCAGGGCGATGCCGGTGGGCACGGCCGTCGTAGCACCGAGACCGTGCGCCGACCATCCCGAGCGGTAGCTGTCGAGCATCGCCCTCGGGCTGCTCGGGTAGCGCAGCAGCTCGCCGAACTGCGGGATCCCGTCGGTGATCAACCCGCGGCTGCCGACCACGATCGCGGCGAGCGCGACGATCCAGGTGATCGCCGGCGCGGAGCCGGCGGTCTGACGCCAGCGCCGTTCGGTGGAGGCCTCGGCATCCAACGGCCGACGGTCCCGCGAACGCAGGTAGGACGCCAACCGTGCGCTGCCGCGCACCTGCAGCCCGGCGACCTCGCCGGCCGGGACGAGCCGCAGGGCGGCGATCTGACGGCGGCGGCGGGCGATCGACGGGATCCGCGGGACCATCCCGAACATCGCCTGCACGGAGGCGAACGCCTCCCGCGGGTTCGCGGTGAGCACGCCGATGATCAGCTCGGCGATCGTGACGAAGACGAGCTGCACGAGCACCCACGGCAGCCGACGCGCGCCGGTGAGGGTGGCCACGGCCCGCATCCGGTGCCGCGCCCGCAATGCCGCATGACGCAGATCCGCGCGGCGCTCGGGGAGCTCCTCACGGTGGCGGCCGCGCGCGCCGGGTACCACGACCACACGCGCGCCGCCGAGGTGGGCGCGCCAGCACAGGTCGAGATCGTCGCCGTAGAACCGCAGTGCGGGATCGAAGCCACCGAGGATCCGGAACAGGTCGGCGCGGATCAAGATGCAGGCCGACGGCAGCGCGAAGACGTCGCGCACGCCGTCGTGCTGCTCCTGGTCGGCCTCGCCCGGATCGACCAACGGATCCACCTCGCCGAAGCGATCGACGCCCAACCCGACGTGCTGGAGCAGGCGCCGGTCGTTCCACTCGACGAGCTTGGGCCCGACGATGCCGGCGTTCGACCGGTACATCTCCTCGACCAGCAGACGGATCGCCGACGGATCGAGCGCGACGTCGTCGTGCATCAGGCAGAAGAACCCGTTCTCGCCTTCGACGAGGTGGAGCACCTCGTTCGCGGCAGCCCCGTAGCCCGGGTCACCGTCGAGCGTGCGGACGAACGCGTCCGGGATCCGGCGGCGGATCTGCTCGTGGACGTCGCCCGGATCTCCGGAGACGAGGAACAGGTGGCGCAGGTTGACGTAGTCCTGCTGGGCCAGGCCGCTCAGCACCTGGGCGAACCACGGGCCCGGTTCGTGGACCACCATGACCGCCACAACGGGCGGGGCGGTCTCCTCGGCGGCTTCCACGAACGTGCGAGGCTAGCGGGGGGTGGTCCGACCGCCGGGTCACCCGGTGGCGCCCGGCACCGTCGATGCCGGATCACTGCTTGCAATAGTTAGCACTCTGCGGTACGATGAACGCATCACCCGGCAGCAGACGCCGGCCCGGCCCGATCACGGCCCGATCACACGGAGGTTCCCATGGCTGCCACCACCAAGCCCGCCACCAAGCGCACCGTCAAGGCGACCGCAGCGAAGACGAGCGCAGCGAAGAAGACGACTGCAGCCAAGACGACTGCGGCCAAGACGACTGCAGCCAAGACGACTGCAGCGAAGGCGACTGCAGCGACGAAGAAGACCGCGGCGAGCGCCACGACCGCGGCGACGCGGGTCAAGAACGAGGTCGAGAAGCGCCGCGCCAAGCAGGCGACGACCACCGCGAGCCGCGTCGAAGGCCTCGTCGAGACGGCCGCCGCCAAGGCGACCGAGGCGCTGAAGTCGTTCCCCTCGATCGACTTCTCCAACTTCGACCTCGACACGCTGAAGCAACTCGATCCGCGCAAGATCGAGTGGAGCAAGATCGAGCGGCCCGAGGTCGACGGCCAGAAGCTGCTCGGCGCGGTGCGCGACGCCGCCTACGTCACCGTCGGGTTCGGCGTCCTCGCCGTCCAGAAGGCTCAGGTGCGCCGTCGCGAGCTCGCCACCACCATCAGCGAGCGCTTCGGCGTCAACAAGCAGCAGGTCGAGGACGCGATCGCCGCGTTCGAGGCCCGTCTGACGAAGTTCGACCAGGCCGTCGAGGCCAGCGTGGACCACGCCGTGGGGATCATCGGCGAGCGCCTCCCCGACCAGGCGGAGATGTTCCTCAACCAGGTCAACAGCGTTGCCAAGACGGCACGCAGGCAGGTGCGCGGCCTGCTCAGCAGCGCCGCCTGAACGAGCTCAGCCCGTCAACCGCACGGCGGCAGCGGACACCGTCGCCCCCGCGGTGATGGTGTCCGCTCTCGTCAGCGGCGCGCCGCTCTGCGCGAACCAGTTCGATCGCAGGCCCATCGCCGAACGGAACTGGTCGCCGGTGATGGTCACCGAGGCGGCGCTGCCGCTGACGATCATCGCCGTCACCCGCCCGCCCAGGTCGCCGAGACCGTTGCGGGCAGTGACGGTGATGCCGGTGAACGTGCCGATCGTGGGGTACGCCGCCTGGATCGCGGCGGCCGACAGCGTCGTCGTCCAGGTGTGGTACGGGTTGCCCGGAGTCGCGTCGCCGTCGTCGGGCACCGGCGGGAACTTGAGCACCGAGTTGTACCCGGTGTAGCCACCCGACGACGCGGCGTACATCGCGTGGGTGAAGCTGCCGTCGGCGTTGCGCAGCACCATGCCCACCGTCGACGTCACCGCTGGATCGCTGAGCGGGTGCTCGACCGCGGTGAACGGCCCGCCCGGCGCCGTACCGGTCGCCGCCCCCTGGTACGTCTGGCAGAACGAGTCGCACGTCATCGCGTAGCTGTACAGGCGCTCGGAGAGCGCGTAGCTGCGTCCGGCGATCACTTGCGCCTGCAGCGCGGCCATGCCCCGCCCCGCGCCGGCGTTCGCCCACGACGGCGACATCTCCTTGGCGACCACGGCGCGCATGTACTGCTCCACCGGCACCGCGTTGACGGTGCGGATCTCGCCCTTCGTCCCGGTGACGGCCTTGACGGTGCCGCGATAGGCGCGCACGGCCGTCCCGCCCGGCTGGCACACGGACACGAGCTGGCTGTAGTTCGTCGGATCGGCCGGGGTCGTGGCGAAGGTCACGCTGCCGAGCGGCGCCGGCGTGATCTGGGTCCAGCCGACGAGCGTGGTGTCCGCTGCAGCCGGGCAGACCTGGTCCGCACGAGCCCACACGGTGTACCCGCCGGCGCCGAAGCGGGCGAGCATCGAGTGCATCCCACCCCCGAGGTCGGACGCGGAGACGACGGCCGTCTGTCCGCCGTCCAACGCCTGCAGATCGACGGTGACGATCGCGTTCGGATCGGACGTGCCGTGCACGGTCCCGCCGAAGTAGTGGTCGACGATCTGCCACGCGGTCCAGCCCTGACCGACGGCATAGCCGTATGCGCCCCACTGGCTGAGGCCGATCCCGTGACCGTTGCCGTGGCCGATCAACGTGATCGAGGCCACCGCCTCCACGTCGGCGTGAACGGTGGGCGCGGTGGGCGCGGACAGGGCCAGGTGGCCGAGCGCGGCAACTGCGAGCACGGCCCCCATCCCTCGTCGCATGATCCAAGTATCGGCGCTGCCGCCCCGCGGTTGAGGTCGCGGCCCACTTGCAGCGGTTGACCAGGACCGCCCGCTAGCCTCGCAGGCTTGGTGGAAACCTCCGACGAACCGGGCAGGTCGCGCGTGCCCTTGCCGGAGGGGACGATCCCGGTCGGCGTCGGACTGCTCGTCGCCGGCGTCGCGAGCTTCGCGTTCTTCAAGGTCGGCACGACCGCCCTG
>JAODBQ010000405.1 GCA_025464045.1 Ilumatobacteraceae bacterium | reverse complement strand
TCCGGCTACTCGACCGGCTGGTCGACTCCGGCAAGTCAGTCCTCGTCATCGAGCACCGCTAGGCGGTCATGGCGCACGCCGATTGGATCATCGACCTCGGCCCCGGCGCCGGCCACGACGGCGGTCGGATCGTCTTCGAGGGCACACCCGCCCACCTCGTCGCCGCCCGCTCCACCCTCACCGGGGAGCACCTCGCGGCCTACGTCGGCGAGCAGCAACGTGCCTCGCGTCCGTGAGATCGGCAACGGCCGAGCAGGCCGACGCTTCCGCTTCGTGCCGGCGCTCGCGGCGATTCAACGCGTCGGCTGGTTCGTCCGCACCGCTCAGCCGACGCGGCCGTTCCAGCCCCGGGACTTGCGCAGCACCTCGTTGAACGGGATCGAGGAGTCGAAGCTCGGCTCGCGCGGCAGACCGAGCACCCGTTCGCCGATGCCGTTGCGTTGCATCTCGTTGCTGCCGGCGGCGATCGAGACGATCCGGCCGTTGAGGTAGTCGATCGCCGGGCGCTGCCCGGCGTCGTCGCCCTCCGGCCAGGTCAACGCGTCGCTGCCGCCGATCTCGATCGCGGCCCGGGCGCGCAGCGGCGTGTACACGCCTCGTGCCAGCTTGCTGTACGCGGCGACGGCGGGATCCGGGGTGCTGGCGCTGCGCAGGCGCGCAGCGATGCGCGCGCCGAGGTGGAACTGCGCGTAGTCGGCGACGTGCGCCCGGGCGATCGCCTGGCGGATCGCCGGATCGTCGGTGCGCCCGCCCCGACGGGCCAGCTCGACGAGGTCGGGCGCCAGCTCGCGTGGCTCCATCAGCGACACGCCGGATTCCCCGGCGCCCCGCTCGTAGACGAGCATCGTCTGGGTCACCGACCAGCCGTGGTTGACCTCGCCGATGATGTCGGCGTCGGTGACGACCACCTCGTCGAGGAACTCCTCGCAGAACTCGGCGGTGCCGTTGATCTGGGTGATGGGTCGGATGGTCAGACCCGGTGCGTTGGTCGGCACGGCGAACCACGTGAGCCCGCGGTGCTTGGGCGCGTCCCAGTCCGTGCGCGCCAGGCACATCGCCCAGTTGGCGTGGAACGCACCGGTGCTCCAGATCTTCGAGCCGTTGAGCAGCCACTGGTCGCCGTCGCGGGTGGCGCGGGTGCGAATCCCGGCGAGGTCGGAGCCCGCCTCGGGCTCGGAGTAGAACTGGCACCAGATCGTCTCGCCGGAGAGGATCCTCGGGATGTGCCATTGCAGGAACTCGGGCGAACCGTGCTCGAGCAGCGAGCGGCCGATCGGCCCGACGGTGACGCCGCCGACGGCGCCGAAGTCGGGCATCACGAAGTCGGCCGACTCCTCGCGGAACGCCCGCTCGTGGGCGGCGGTGAGACCACGCCCGCCGTACTCGGCGGGGTAGGTGATCCCGGCGAAACCCGCGTCGAACAGTCGCCGTTGCAGGGCGCGAGCCGCGACGATCTCCTCGTCCGTGCGCACCCCGCGTGCCTCCGCATCAGCTCCGGCGGGTCGGCGTTCGAGGTTGCTGGTGATCCACGCGCGAGCCTCGGCGCGGAACTGGTCGACGTCCATCTGCGTGTCGGTCATGGTGATCTCCCCTCAGAGCCCGGCCAGCTGGCACAGGTGCTCGCGATGCCAGGCGCCGTCGCCGAACAACCCGGCGTCCATCGTGATCCGTCGCAGGAACAGGTGCTGGTCGTGCTCCCACGTGTAGCCGATGCCGCCGTAGACCTGGAAGCAGGTCTGCACGAGGTCGATCCCGGCCTCGCTGACGAACGCCTTGGCCATGCTCGCCGCCTGGGGGCCGTGCTCGTCGCCGTCGGTGCCGACGGTCCTGGCTGCGGCGACTGCGATCGCCTTGCTCATCTCGAGCGCCAGGCTGGTGTCGGCGAGCTG
Organism: Ilumatobacteraceae bacterium; assembly: GCA_025464045.1. Classification (GTDB taxonomy): domain Bacteria; phylum Actinomycetota; class Acidimicrobiia; order Acidimicrobiales; family Ilumatobacteraceae; genus JAODBQ01. The sequence goes on along the minus strand of JAODBQ010000405.1, from coordinate 10,222 downwards.
GTGCTTGAGGCCCTGGAACGAGCCGATCGGTCGACCGAAGGCGATGCGGTCCTTGGCGTACTGGACGGTGGTCTCGAAGTCCTGATCCATCGCCCCGACCATCTCGGCCGCGATGAGCGTGCAGGCGATGGCACGCTGCCGCTCGATGAGCGCACCGCACGTGCCGGGCTCGCCGACGACAGCGGTGGCGGGGACGTGCACGCCATCGAAGGCAACCTCGGCGAACCGACGGGTGAGGTCGAGCGAGGCGAGCGGCGTGACGGACACGCCGGCCGCGTCGGCGGGCACGAGCGACTGCATCGGGCCGTCGGCGGTGCCACAGGTGACCAGCAGCCACGTCGACGGATCGATGTCCTGCACCGCCGCCTTCTTCCCGTGGAGCTCGAAGCTGCCGTCGGCGCGAGACGTGGCGTGGACGCCGTTCTCGACGCGACCGCCGCCGCCCGAGCTGGTGGCGGCCCACGACGCACTGGCCTCGCCGGAGATCAGCGCCGGCAGCACCGCCGCGCGCAGCTCGTCGCTCCCGGCCGCGGCCAGCGCGGCGGCGACGACGTTCGTGCCCACGAACGAGCCCGGCTGCAGCCCGCGGCCGCGGTGGTAGGCGATCAGCGCAGCGTCGAGCGCGCCGTTGCCGGAGATGCTGCCGCCGCCGAGGGACTCCGGCACGAACATCGAGAACCAGCCGAGCTCGGCGCCCTGCCGACGGTACGACGCGGCGAACGAGCCATCGCGCCAAACGCCGTCGCGCACGGCACGAAGCGGGCAACTGTTCTCCATGAACCGCCGGGAGACGTCGAGCAGCTCCCGCTGGTCCGCGCTCGCATCTGTGTCCACTCGCATCCTCCGTTCGGTCGCCTCGACGCCCGACCGTAGACGCCGCTTCGTCGGCCGTTCCCCTCGGGAGGCAGTCTGCGCTCGGCGCGCTCCATGGTGCGCATCGCCCTCGGCAGGGTCTGGTGGCGCACGCGTCGATGGAGCTGCGCCGCTGCTGCATCGTCAGCGCGTGTTGCTCGCGCTTCGTGTCGACGCTGGATGCGACGTCAATGTACGGTTGCGGCGCGTTAGGAAGGGGCTCGGGGGAGCCTCGACAACGTCAAGGGGGGGACGATGTCCAGGGACCGCCAAGACTCGGCCGCGAGCGGCTTTTCACGACGGGACATGCTGAGGCGCCTGGGGTACTTCGGCGCTGCAGCGCTCGCATCGCCGGCGGTGTTGGCCGCATGCGGCAGCGATGCGAAGCAGGCGACGAACACGACCAGCGCGCCTGGAACAGCCACGACCGGCTCGACGGCTGGCTCGACCGGCCCGACCGCCTCGACCGGGACCGGTGGCGCTGGCGGTGTCGGTGCGGAGCTGCTCGCTGCGCTCGGCGTCGACCCGACCGTCAAACTGGGCGGCGGGACCTCATGGCAGATGGGTGCGGTGCTCGCGTTGACGGGAAATGGCTCGTTCTACGGCAAGACGATGGGTCGCGGCATCGATCTGGCGGTGAAGCACATCAAGGCGGCAGGCGGGCCGGACATCAAGGTGGTCTACAAGGACCACAAGTCCGGCGATCCGCAAGCGGGCGTGCAGGCGATGACCGAGCTGGGGACTTCCGCGGTCCCGGCGAAGCTGGCGTCGTACGGTGATGACATCCTCGCGATGCTGCCGCTGACGCAGCAGTACAAGTGCCTCACGCTCGACGGCGGCGGCGGCAACGGAGGCACGGGACAGAGCCAGGACTTCTTCTGGGGAACTCGCGCGCTGACCGGACTCGACATGCTCGGAGGCCTGTTCCGGTACATCGCAGAAACGATGCCGGACGCCAAGACCATGGGTTTCGTGGGATGGGACCTCGGCTCGGCGTTGAACGCCACGACCAAGCGGCTGGTCCTCGCGTCACTGGACGGCACCACGCTGACGCACAACGGCTTGTTCGAGCTGGCGGCACCGAACACGACCGATTTCGTTGGTCTGCTGACCAAGGTCAAGGCCAACGAGCCCGACGTGCTCCTCGTCGAGATCTTCGGACAAGATCCGGGCTTCTTCCTGGATCAGTCGCAAGCCTCCAACCTGAAGACGAAGATCTTCGGTGTCGAGTTCACGCCGGATGGTCTCAATGCGTCGAAGGGCGCGATGGACAAGGTCGGCTGGACGTTCTCGACCGACTACTTCAATGCTGATGAGGCCACGAGCAAGCTCGGCAAGATGTTCGTCCGTGAGTTCAAGGCGGCGTACGGCGACTCGCCCGACTTCTACGCGGCGAACTACTACGAGGACACCCTCGCGATGTGGGACATCGTTCGCCGGGTGCTGAACAAGGGCGGCGACATCAACAGTGGCCCCGCGCTGCAGGACGGGCTGAAGGAGAACTACGTGTTCGCCAGCGTCTATGGCGGCGACGACAACGCAGTGGGCACCTTCGAGTTCGACCCGAACACGCACTCGCTGAAGCGCCGGCCGATGGGCGTGTTCGTCTACAAGGACGGCAAGGTGAAGACGCTCGCCACGTTCAACATCGGTGCGGCCGACTACAAGACGCTCTGACCTGTCCCGACCACTCACTGCTCTGACCCGTCCCGCAACTGAGCCGACTCGACGTCGGCCTCCGAACGTCCTGGAGTCATGCCCTTGTTTGCAGTCACGATCACGTGGGATTCGGTCAGCCAGCTGCTCGTCACCGGCGTCATCAACGGTACGGCGTACGGGCTGCTGGGTGTCGGGTTCGCGCTCATCCTCGGCGTCTCGGGGCGATTCCACTTCGCGTACAGCTTCACGTACGCCTTGGCGGGATACGGGGCGTTCTGGGCGTACGCACGCGTCGGCCTGCCGTTCGGTCTGGCCGCCGTGTTCGGGGTGGCGGTGTGCGTCGTCGCCGGGGTCACGATCGAGCGCGTCGGCTACCGGACGCTCGCCCACCAGGCCGGCGGGAGCGCACTGCTGGCGATCTTCGTCGCCTCGCTCGGCATCGGGATCGCCGGCGAGAACCTGCTCCGCCTGACGTTCAGCTCGGCGAACCAGCAGCTCGACGGTCCCTCTGGCTTTCGCACCGTGTTGCACTGGGGACCGACGTCGTTCCGCTGGGTCGACGTGTGGCAGGTCCTCAGTGCGGTGGTGCTGGTGATCGCACTCACCGCGCTGCTGCGCTACACCGTGCTCGGTCGATCGATCAAGGCCACGCGCGGCAACCCGGAGCTGGCGCGGATCATCGGGATCAACCCTGACACGATCTACCTGATCTGCTTCGCCGTCGGATCGCTGCTCGCCGGAGTCGCCGCGTTCTGGTTCGGGTTGAAGTACTCGGTAGCGGCAGACATGGGCTTCAAACCGGTGATCTACGCGTTCGTCGTCGGCTTCCTCGCCGGCACGGCCCGAGCGCCGGCGCGGATCTTCATCGTCGGCGTCCTGCTGAGCGTCGTCGAGCAGCTCAGCTCGATCTTCCTCGAGATCCGATGGACCCAGCTCGTGGTGTTCGTGATCCTCGTGATCTATCTGGGATCGCTGTCGATCAACTGGAGCAGGGTCTTCGCGATGATCCGCAACCCCGCCGCATTGTGGGGACGGGCACGGGTCGACGACGACGAGGAAGAGGAGGAGGAGCTATGGAAGTCTGGTACTTCTACACCGGTATCGCTCTGATCTACATCATCTTCGCGCTGTCGCTCAACCTCCTCCTCGGATACGCCGGGCAGGTCTCCGCGGCTCACGCGGCGTTCGGCGCGGTCGGTGGGTTCCTCACCGGCTACCTGCTCCAGGCGCGTCAGTGGAACATCGTGTTCGCCCTCGCGTTGGGCACCGCGGTGGCGTTCATCATCGGCGCACTGGTGGCGCTACCGGCATTGAAGTTGTCGGTCGAGTTCCTCATCCTGCTGACATTGGCGATGTCGTCGGTGATCATCGGCTTCTTCACCACCTTCGACCAGCTCGGCGGGATCAACGGGCTCACCAGCCTGCCGAAGTCGAACCTGTTCGGCTGGAAGTGGCAGAACCCGTCCGACTGGATGCTGCCCCTGCTGGTGGCCGTCGTCGTGGTCTTCGCGATCTGCTGGCGCATCGGCGAGTCGCCCTACGGACGTGTCCTCAAGGGCATTCGCGAGGACGACCAGGCGACGCGGGCGCAGGGCAAGAACGTGTTCCGGTTCAAGGTCATGGTGTTTGCGATCACCTCGGCGATGGCTGGGTTCGGCGGCGGCCTCCTGGCGGCGTTCTTCCAGCTCTCGACACCGGGACTGTTCGGGTTCTCGATCTCACTATCGATCATCGCGATGGTCATCTTCGGTGGGATGGCGAACCTCCTCGGGTCGGTGCTGGGGGCCGGCATCTTGTCGTTCCTCGACCCGATCCTGTCTCGCGCGATCGGCATCCGCGCCGACCAGGCCGGCTTCGTGCGGCTGATCGCATACGGCCTGCTGCTGGTCGCGCTCGTCAAGCTCCGGCCGCAGGGGCTGATCCCCGAGGGCTACTCGGTCGTCGGACGATTGCGCGGGAAGCGGCCCGACACGTCGCGCATCGAGATGGCACGTGCCGAGGGCTGGCGCCCCGACGTGTCGACCAGCATCGCGACGCTCGCCGAGGCTGAACACGAGTACCTCGAACACGGGTCGGCGGTCGTCGTCGGCGCCGAGCGCGCCTTCGCCGACAAGCACGACCAAGCAAGCCGCGCCGGGTTGTGGGAAGACGCTGACGTGCTCGTGCGGGTGCGCGGACTGTCCAAGCGCTTCGGCGGCATCGTTGCCGCCGAGGATCTCTCGATGACCCTGCGCCGAGGCACGATCACCGCGCTCGTCGGCCCCAACGGCGCTGGCAAGACAACGGTGTTCAACCTCCTCACCGGCTTCATCAAACCCGATCGAGGCTCGGTGAAGCTGAACGGCGTGCAACTCGTCGGGCGCACGCCTGATTCCGTCGCACGGCTCGGGATGGTGCGCACCTTCCAGGACGTGCGCCTGTTCCAGCGCCTCGACTGCCTGCAGAACGTGCAGATGGCGGTACCGGCCCAGCCGGGCGAGCGACTCGTCCCGCTGTTCTTCCAACCTCGACGGGTCAGTGCGGCCGAGCGCGAAGCGACCGCGAAGGCCATGCGCTGGCTCGAGTTCGTCGGCATGCAGGACTTCGCCAAGGTTCCCGCCGGGGCGCTGTCGTTCGGCCAGTCGAAGCTCCTCTCGTTGGCCAGGGTCTTGGCATCCGACGCCCAGGTGCTGCTGCTCGACGAGCCGGCGAGCGGCATCGACACACATTGGATCGACACGATGCTCGGTCTGATCGAGTCGTTGCGGGAACAGCGGCGGTCGATCTGCATCGTGGAGCACAACCTGCACGTCGTCGGCCGCCTCGCCGACCACACCTACTTCATGGAACTGGGCCGCATCACCGCCGAAGGAACGATCGACGAGCTCACCAGCTCCCCACGGCTCGCCGAGGTCTACTTCGGCGCTGCCTGACAGCAGACCGGGCGTCGGTCCGTCGATCTCGTGCGGGACGACGTTGGTACGGTGCCGGCATGCTCGTCGACGTGCAGCTCGACTCGGGTCTGAAGGCGGCTGGCGCTCTCGCCCGCCGTTACGAGGATCTGGGCGTCGCGGGAGTCTGGGCGGCCGAGGTCACTTCGGACCCGACCCTCACGCTCGCCGTCGCCGCTGTCTCGACGAGTCGGGTGACGGTCGGATCGAACGTGGTGCTGGCCTTCACCCGCAACCCGATGAGCGTCGCCATGCAGGCCTGGGACCTCGCCCGAGCGAGCGACGGGCGTTTCATCCTCGGGCTGGCCACCCAGGTCAAGGCCCACATCACCCGTCGCTTCAGCATGCCGTGGAGCGAGCCGGTGCCACAGCTGCGCGACTTCGTGGCCTCCGTACGACACATCTTCGGTGCCTTCCAGGGCGAGCACCCGATGAACCACCGCGGTCCCTACTACTCCCACACGCTGCTGCACCCGCTGTTCAACCCGGGCAAGATCGAGCACCCCGACATCCCGATCGCCCTCGGTGGCGTGGGCCCCGACCTCACCGCCCTCGCCGGCGAGGTGGCTGACGGCTACATGGCCCACGCGTTCACCAACGTCGCCTACCAGGACAAGGTCACCATCCCCGCCCTCGAGCAGGGATTGGCGCGCTCGGGACGGACGCGAGCTGATCTGTGGACGATGGGCTACCTGCTCCTCGCCATCGGCGACACCGACGAGGAGCAGGAGCGCGCCGTCGTCAACATCCGCAACCAGATCGCGTTCTACGCGTCGAGCCCGATGTACCACGCCGTCCTCGACGCCGTCGGCTACGGCGACCTGCAGGGCGAGCTGGAGGCGATCGTGAAGCAGGGCCGGTGGAGCGACCTCGCCGGTCTCGTCGACGACGACCTCCTCGACCACTTCATCCTCCGCGGCACCCTCGAGGAGCTGCCCGATCAGATCCGCCGCCGCTACGGCGGCTACTACGACCGGGCCGTTCCCTACCTGCCGCTGCGCGAGGCGGATCCGGAGCGGTTGGCCCAGTTCGTCCGATCGACGACGGCTCCGCTCGAGCCGATGAGCTGACCCCGCGGGGTGGAACCTGGTGGGCTCGCCAGGGTGCTCGGGTTCCGTACGCTCGTGTTCATGCGAGTCTTCTTCACCGGTGGCAGCGGCAAGGCGGGTCGGCATGTGATCCCTCATCTCGTCGAGCAGGGCCACCGGGTCGTCAATGGCGACCTCGTGCCGCTCGGCCACTCCGGTGTCGCCGACCTCCGCATCGATCTGACAGACGCTGGCCAGGTCTTCGATGCGCTCTCCGCGTACGCCGGTTTCGACGAGCTCGAGGCCGGCACGGGTGTTCCCACCTACGACGCCGTCGTGCACTTCGCCGCGATCCCCGCGATCCTCGTCCGCCCCGACAACGAGACGTTCCGGATCAACGCGCTCAGCACGTACAACGTCATCGATGCCGCGGTGACGTTGGGGATCGGCAAGGTGATCTTCGCGAGCTCCGAGACGACCTACGGGATCTGCTTCGCGGACGGTGAGGTGAGGCCGGAGTACGTGCCGGTCGACGAGGAACACCCGACGGTCCCCCCTGACAGCTACGCGATGTCGAAGGTCGTCAACGAGGCGACGGCACGATCGTTCCAGGCGCGGAGCGGCATCGACATCTACGGGTTGCGCATCAACAACGTGATCGAACCTCACGAGTACGAGACGAAGTTCCCCGCGTTCGTCGCTGATCCCGGTCTGCGGCGTCGGAACATCTTCGCCTACATCGATGCTCGCGACCTCGGCCACATGGTCGACTGCTGCCTTCGGACCGATGCCCTCGGTTACGAGGTCTTCAACGTCGCCAACGACGACACGTCGGTGGGCATCACCAGCGACGAGGTGTACGAGCGTTTCTACGCCGGTGTGCCGCGCCGGCGCGAGATGGGTCGCTATGAGACGTTCTATGCCAACGACAAGGCCAAGCGGCTCGTCGGGTTCGCGCCGCGCCACTCGTGGCGCGACGAACTCGGCTGAGAGGCGGCTCGCCGCGAAGGCAGGATCTTCCATCGGGGATGTACTTGCCGAATAAGGAGACGATGTCGACCTGGGTTCGGCGGCAGCCGCTAGGCCAAGAAGTCCTCGATCAGTTGGAGGAAGGCGTCGAGCTGGTCGTGCTGGACCCAGTGGCCGGCGTCCCCGACCACGGCGTGCCGTGCGTCGGCGAACTCGGCAACGAGCTCAGCCGGATCGCCCCCGGAGCGCATCCAGCTCTCCGAGCCGGCGAGCAGCAGGACCGGGCACGTGATGTTCCGCCACAGCGCGCGGACATCCTCGGGTGGCAGGTCGAGGACCTGGCTGGCGTGGATGTAGTTGTCGAACTTCCACGTGTACGTGCCGTCCTCGTTCTGGTTCGCGCCGTGGATGGTGAGGTGTCGGGCCTTCTCTGCGGAGAGGTGCGGGTTGGCCTCCAGCATCCGTTGGTAGGCATCGTCCAGCGTCGCGTAGCGCCTGGGCTGGCGAGCGGCCAGCGATCGTTGTGTCTGGATCCACGCATCCATCCGCTCAGGCGCATCCGGCCGCGGATGGCCCGGAACGATCCCTCCCCATCCCTCGATCACCACGAGCCGTTGCACATCCTCGGGGTAGGTCCCGGCGTACCGCAACGCGATGTTTCCGCCCAAGGAATGCGCCACGACCCGTAGCGGCGCGAGTTGCTGCTGGTGGACCAGCTGGGCGACGTCGTACACGAACTCCGCCGGCGCGTACATCGACCCGGCGCTCCACTGCGAGTCTCCGTGCCCGCGCAGATCGGGGGCGATGATGTGGTAGCGGTCCTGGAGGCGCTCAGCTGTCCAGTCCCAGTTGTGGGCATGGTCGCGGTTGCCGTGGATGAGCAGGAGCGGCGGCGCGGATGGGTTGCCCCAGTCGAGGTAGTGCAGCCGAAGCCTCTGCGAGAAGTACGAGTGTGACGTCGGCCCCGGCATCCCGGTGAGCCTACGCAGACGGTGCGCGGAGGTCGCGGGTGCACCATTCATGCGTCGCCTCGAAGGGGTCGGTGTCCGTGCTCCGGCCTACGCGGTGGGTGGCGCCTCCACGACGGCGATGTGGTTGCCGTCGGGGTCGCGCAGCATGAACAGCAGTGGGGCGCCAGGCGTGCGCATCGGCTCGGGATCGATGTCGATGCCGCCGATGGCGCTCAGCCGTTGGTGCTCGCCGAGCACGTCCGCCGTTTCGACGCCGATCCCGCCGCCGCCGGCGGCGCTGCCCATCGGCGGGTTGAGCGCCAGCCGTGCGTGTGATCCGGGCGGCGCCACCTCGAGCCACCGCATCTCGTTGTGCTCACCGAAGCGCGTGTCGGCGCGCACCTCGAATCCGAGCTTGCCGGTGTAGAAGGCGAGCGCGGCGTCCTGGTCGGCGACGGTGAACATCGTCACGCCGATGTCCGACAGGGTGGTGCGTGTTGGCTTGTTGTCACTCATGCCCTGTCAGACGGGCCGAGCGTCTGGAACTCATCGCACCCGCAGGCGCTCTGCCGCCGCGCTCGAGTCGGCGGCTACGGTCGGACCATGTTGATCGTTGGCCTGACGGGCGGCATCGGGTCGGGGAAGAGCACCGTTGCGCGACTGCTCGCCGGCCGGGGCGCGGTGATCGTGGATGTCGATGCGGTCGGCCGAGCGGTGATCGCACCGGGTGGACGGGCGGAGGCCGGCGTCTTGGCCGAGTTCGGAAGCGCCATCGTCGCCGCCGACGGCACCATCGATCGCCCGTCGCTCGCCCGCGTGGTGTTCGAACACCCCGAAGGGCTCGCGCGACTGAACGCGATCAGTCACCCTGCGATCAACGCCGAGCTGACCGACCGGATCGGTTCGCTCGCCGACGACTCGATCATCGTGTACGACATGGCGATCCTGGTCGAGAGCAACCTGGGCCGGGACGACCCGACGCATCGCTACGCGCGCGTGGTGGTCGTGGAGGCTCCGTTGGCGTTGCGCATCGAGCGCGCCGTCGGGCGCGGGATGGGCGAGGCCGATGCTCGTTCTCGGGCCGCGGCGCAAGCGACGGACGAGCAGCGGCGGGCGGTCGCCGATCTCGTCCTGCGCAACGATGCAGATCTCACGACGCTCGAAGCGCAGGTGACCCAAGCGTGGACGACGATCCGGTCCTGGGCAGCCGTCGACCGCGGCGCATCCTCGGCGATGAGTTGACTCCTCGCGTTGCCCGAGTCGTTATGGTGAGTCGCCGTGGATGACGCCCAGAGGCTGTATCCCGCGGCGACCGTGGTGGTCGTGCGCGATGGCGAGGCCGCCGACGGCACGCCGTTCGTCGAGACGCTGATGCTCAGGCGCAACGAGCGCGGCGCCTTCGGCGGCATGTGGGTGTTCCCGGGTGGGCGGGTCGACGACGACGACGTCGATCCGACGACGCCCGACGACGACATGGCCGCAGGTCGCAGGGCGGCGGCCCGGGAAGCCATGGAGGAAGCAGCGCTCGTCCTCGATGCCGCGGCGATGGTGGCCCTGTCGCATTGGCGGCCACCGTCCACCGTGCCGAAGGGCTTCGCCACGTGGTTCTTCGTCGCCGCCGGTTCGGACGCCGAGGTCGAGGTCGATGGCGCCGAGATCCACGAGCACGCGTGGCTGGCGCCGGCGGAGGTGCTGCGGCGACAGAACGTCGGAGAGGTGGCCCTCGCCCCGCCCACGTTCGTGACGCTGACCGTGCTGGCCCAGCACACATCGGTTGCCGGACTGCTCGCCGCGCTGCACGACGCCACACCGGAGCGGTTCCACACGCAGCTCG
>JAODBQ010000369.1 GCA_025464045.1 Ilumatobacteraceae bacterium | reverse complement strand
CGCCACCATCTGCTGACCGAACCCGAGCCCGGCTGCGAGGAACGCGCCCTGCACGGCGCCACCGCCCTGGGCCATCCCCTGGCCGGCGCCGAGCAACGCCTCGCCGGCGGCGTACTGCTGGAAGCCGCCGGCGAGCTGCGTGTAGCTGACGTCCTTGGCGAGCGTCTTCAGCCTGGCCTCGTCCTCCTCGACGAGGTTGATGTCGAAGTTGCCCATGCGCACGATGCCGAGGCCGTAGTCGAAGATCGCCGCGTTCGCCGACTCCACCACGGCGGCCTCGATCTCCGGCGTGTAGGCCGAGAGCCCGAGGATCGGCCAGCCGTTGCGCACGATCTGGCGGGTGATCTCGGTGCGCATCACCTTGAGCAGCTGCTCGCTGAGCCACGAGGTGATGCGCGTGTTGTCCTCCACGTTCACCGTGCCCGTGAGGTTGAGGATGATCTTGTTCGGATCGGTGACGCGCAACGAGTACTCGCCGAAGACGCGCAGCGTGACGATCAGCCCGGTGAGCGGGTCGCGGACGTCGTCGATGCGGCCGCCGAAGCGGTTGCCCGGGTACTCGCGCGTGCCGACGAAGAACAGCTCGGCGCGGTAGGCGTTGCCGCCTGTGCCGATGTCGATGAACACGCCGAGGAAGGGCAGCTCGTCCGCTTCGACGGCGTGGCGGCCGGGTCCGAGCTGGCCGATGACCTGTCCGCGGTTGACGAAGACCGCGAGCTGATCGGGCTCGATGATCGCGCGGGTGCCCTTGCGCAGGTTGTGGTCGGGCCACTTGAAGACGATCTGGTCCTTCTTGTTGTCCGGTACTGCAACGAACTCCCGCGACAGGAACGCCATCTCGCAACCCCTTCCTCGACGACCGGATCGAACAGTACAACTCGATGTCTGCCCGTCGAGGCAGGCTGGCGTCAGGTGTGGAAGGGGTCCCAGGCCGCCGGCGCGGCGGCGAGGAACGCGTCGACCTCGGCGACGACCACGGCCGGCTCGATGCCGCTCTCGGCGTCGCCGACGATTCGCAGGAACGGGGTCAGCGAGCCGGGACCGTCCGCCGTCCAACCTGCCGCACCGGGCTCGAGCTCGGTCAGGCGTGTCGCGAGCGGACGCAGGTCTGGGCGCGGCATCACCCGGCGGGAGACGAGCATCACCCAGCTCTCGTAGCGCAGCTCCAGGCGGTACCGCCGGCCCTGCACGAGCAGCACCCGCAACATGGCGGTGGCGTTGTTGACGGCCATCGGGTGCACGGCCTCGGTCCACTCCGTGGTGAACGAGTGCGCGAAGCGATGCGCCCCGTCGGAGACGAGGTGATCAGGGATCGTGACGATCGCCAGGTCGATCGACGGGTGCTCCTCGATCCGCACCCGTCCGGACGCGATCGCGGCGAGGCTCGCCGCGAGGTGCGCGTCCTCGTCGGCCCACAGCGCGCGCACGGAATCGGGGTCGGCGAGGAGCCCGGGCAGGCGCACCAGCAGCTGCTCGTAGAGCCGTCCGCACTGGTCGGAGTACGTGCCGGCGAACGTCGCCGCGTCGAGCGGGGAGCGAGCGGCGTCGGCGAACACGGCGATGGCCATCGCCAGCCGGGCGCCCTCCCGCGTCTCGAACGTGGCGAAGTCTCCGGCGCGAGCGACGTCGATCAGCTGTTCGGCGCGCGCGACGGCGGCCTCGGGCGCGGTGAGCGCGTAGGCCGCAGCCAGGCCGTCCTGATCGAAGTGGTTGTTCGAGACCGCGTCGACGCCGAGGAACCAGCCCGGGTGGGCGAGCGCGCGCAACGCGATCTGCGCCGACAGGTCGGCGCGGACCTCGACCGGCGTCGGGCTCCCGGGCCAGTGCGACAGCGTGAGGACCGTCCCGGCGTTCGCCGAACCGTCGACGACGACGTTCGGCGTGTCGTCGAGCAGGTGGTACGGGACGAACCGCAGCGGCAGCACGTCGGTGACGCTACGCGGGGTCAGCGATTATCGCAAGCGTGTGCTTGTGGATTCATTCGCCGAGGTGGGCGAAGCCCCAGTCGAGGACTGCGGCTGCGGCGTCGTCGCGGGCCTGCTTGGTCGGCGTGCCGATCACCACGGCGATCAGCGAGTGGCCGTTGCGTGTCGCCGAGGCGGTGAGGCAGTACCCGGCGTCCGTGGTGTGCCCGGTCTTGATCCCGGTCGCGCCGGCGTAGCTGCTGAGCAGCGTGTTCGTCGAAGGGAAGGCCTTGCCGAACAACTGTGCGCTCGTCCGGGCGACCGTGCTGCGGAACGTCGGGTCCTGCATCAGCACCCGGGCGAGCGAGGCGATGTCGCTCGCCGTCGAGTAGCCGTCGTCGGCGTCGAGCCCGTCGGCGTTGGCCGCGTTGGTGTCGTTCATCCTCAGCTCCTTGGCCGCCGCGTTCATCTGCTCGACGAACGCGTCCTGGGAACCGGCGACGTCGACCGCGAGCGCCTCCGCCGCGTCGCCCGCACTGACGATCAGCATCGCCCGCATCAGCAGGTCGCGCTGGAAGTGCTGACCGGGGCTGAGGTAGATCCGCGACTCGCCCTCGGCGAGGTCGAGCGGGGGCACGGTGACCACCTTCGTCGGATCGCCCGCCTGCATCACCACGTACGCGGTCAGCAGCTTCATCATGCTGCCGACCGGATGGCGCTCGGACGCGTTGCTCGCGGCCATCGTCTGGCCGGTGTCGGCATCGATCAACACGTACGCGGCCGCGGCGACGTCGGGGACCGTGGCGCCCGGCCCCGGCGTGTCCACCGTCGTGGTGGCGGCGGTCGGCGTCGTCGCGCCGGTGGTGGTCGGCGGATCGATCGTCGCCGTGCTCGTCGCGGGACCGGTCGTCGGTGGCGCGGGTGGCGTGGACGCGTTCGTCGACAGGGTCGAGGTGCCCGACACGCCCGCACCGTTCGTCGACGTCGACGTCGGCGACGAGGTCGGGATCGACACCGGCGCGCCGATCGCCGCTGTGTTCGTCGGTTCGGCGAACGCCGTCGCCGTGGTGTCCGACCCGACGACGGTCGTCGAATCGTGCCCCGAGAACGGGACCGCCACGACACCGCCCACGATCAGCCCGCCGCCGGCGCACAGGGCCAGTCGGGCGATCAGCTGGTTGCGACGTCGATAGGTGGCACTCACGGCCGCACATCGTGGCCGACGTCGACGCCAATCGCGCGTCATCCCTCGCAAAACCGGTCGCCGAACCTCGCGGGAGCGCGTCCGGATCAGCCTCGATCCGGGGGCGCGCGCGGGCTGGCCCCGTCGCGTCAGTTGTCGGTGAAGTGCAGCGCGCCCTGGTCGTGCACGCGCTGCATGAAGTCGTGCTCGTACGCGTCGCGCGGGGCGGCGCGCACCATCTGGTCGAGCAGCACCGCGTCGTCGCCGACCAGGATCCGCCACTCGTTGTTGCGGACCCCGTCGAGGATGATCGTCGCCGCGCTGGCGGCGCTCAGCGGTGCGTTGTCACGGAACTCCTCCAGCCGGCGCTGCAGGCCCTGGCGGATGTCTTCGTCGCTCGCTCCGCTGGCATCGAGCCCGGAGCGGATCAGCCGCTGGCGCACCTCGTCGACCTGCTCGGCGGTCAGCTCCTTCGGGTTGCGGCCGTGCAGCACGCTCGAGTTGATCGCGATCGACGTGCCCACGTGGCCGGGCATGACGACCGACGCGCGCAGGTGCGGGGCGTTCAGCCTGAAGTCGACGATCAACGCCTCGGTGAAGCCCTTCACCGCGAACTTCGCCGCGCTGTACGCGCTGTGGGCGATCGACGGTCCGAGGCAGGCCCAGAACCCGTTGACGCTGCTGGTGTTGACGACGTGGCCCGCGTCCGCGGCGAGGAGCATCGGCATGAACGCGCGGGTGCAGTGGTACACGCCTCCCCAGCAGACGCCGAACGTCTTGTCCCACTCGCCCCGGTCGTCGACCACCATGCTGCCGCCACCACCGATGCCGGCGTTGTTGAACAGCAGGTTGATGTGCTCGGTGGCGTGCGCGTCGGCGACCGCGTCGCGGAACGCGAGCACCTGCCGCTCGTCGGACACGTCGGCCACGAACGTCGTGACGCGGCTCGCCGGCGAGGCCTCGGCGCACGATGCCGCGGTCTCGGCCATCGTCTCGGCGGACACGTCGCACATCGCCACGTCGCACCCCTCGGCGGCGAGCTGACGCACGAGCTCCCGACCCATGCCGGTGCCGCCGCCGGTGACCACTGCCAGTCGACCGCTGAATCGCTCCATGGCGTTGGACAGTAGAGGTGGCTCGGCCGATCAGCCGAGCCGGCGCATCGCCGGTGCGGAGCGATCGACCGCGCGCAGCGTGACCCGGGCATCCGTGACGACGCAGCCATCGGTGCTGACGATCATCGGGTTGATGTCGACCTCGGCGAGCTGTGGATGGTCGGCGACGAGGTGCGAGACGCGCACGATCGCGTCGACGACGGGCTCGATCGCGAGCCCGGAGGCCGCGAGTGCCGCACCGACCGGCGAGGACTGCACGAGCGTGGTCGCGGCGGTGGTCGACAGCGGTGCGAGCCGGCTCGATCGTCGGTCGCGGGGCGCGTCGACCTGCTGGCTGGCGAGGTCGATCGTGACGATCGAACCCACCAGCTCGTCGAACGTGGAGCGGACCCGGACGTCGACACCGGGTGCGATCATCCGCTGGACGATCAGCTCGTCGGCGTCCTCGCCGAGGAAGCCGCGGATGGTTTTGACCGCTTCGGCGAGCGCGTTCGCGCTGGACAGGTCGAGCGCGATCCCGGCCTGTGCGGAACGGCCGATCCGCCGGCGAGTCGACTTGACCGCCACCGGGTAGCCCAGCGCGTCGGCGACGCGCACCACGTCCGCCACGTCGCCGCGCACGACGCGTGCGGGCGCCGTCGCGAGGCCGTACGCGGCGAGGACCGTCCACGTGCGCTCGAGGTCCAGCACGGCGGCGCCCTCGGCGATCGCCGCGCTGATCGCCAACGCGGCACCGGCGGCGTCGACCTCGGTGTCGTCGTCGATGCGCACGTCCGCTGCCTCCGTGCGCCAGCACGCGTACGCGTGCATCCGTCCGAGCACGAACGCCGCGTTCTCCGGGAACGAGAACGTCGGTACCGGTGAGCCGGGCAGGATCGGCCCGTCGTCGTGGCCGAGCATCACCGCCAGCACCGGCTTGGCGCTGCCGCGCGCTGCCGCGTCGATCTCGTGCGTCGGGCCCGCGCTCGTGGCGAGTGGCGGCGCGTGCACGACGAGCACGGCGTCCACCCCCGGATCGGCGACGGCGGCGCGGATCGCGACCTCGAAGTCGGTGAACGTGGAGCGGAAGTCGAGCGGGACCGGCGGCGCGACGACGCGCAGACCGGCCGTCGCGAGCGCGTCGGCGGCGAGCACGCCGGGGCTGCGTGAGTTGGTCAGCACGGCGACGTTCGGGCCCGGCGGCAACGGCTGATCGGCGAGGACGCGGACCATGTCGAGCATCGCTCGCACGCCCGGCACCTCGATCAGCCCGGACTCCTGGTACAGCGCGGCCGTGCCGGAACCGATCGCCGCAGCTCCGGCGCGCACCGCCACGATCGGCCGCTTGCGGCTGACGCGACGGGCGATGCGGGCGAACTTGCGCGGGTTGCCGAACGACTCCGTATACATCGCGATGACCTTGATCCGCTGGTCGTCCTCCCAGAACTGGAGCAGGTCGTTGCCGCTGATGTCGCTCTTGTCGCCCAGCGACACGAACCACGAGATGCCCATCGAGAGACGTCCGGCGAGCTGCAGCAGCGCCGCGCCCAACGACCCCGACTGCATCGAGATGGCCACCCCTCCTGCCGGGAGGGCGACGTTGACGAGTGACGCCTGCATCCTGCTCGCCGGGTCGGGCGAGGCGATGCCCATGCTCGCCGGGCCGATGATCCGCAGCCCGTTGCGCCGGGCGTGATCGATCAGCGCGTCGACGTCGATGTCGGTGCCGTCCACCGCGGTGATCACCACGGCGCCACGCACACGCTTGGCGATGCACGTGTCGATCGTCGCGACGAGGTCGGCTGCCGGCACGGCGATCACCGCCAACCAGATGTCGTCGTCGATGTCCGCCACCGATGCGTACGAGCGCCGGCCGTCGATCGTCTCGTGCAGCGGGTTCACCGGGTACACCGCGCCGCCGAAGCTGGACGAGACGTTGCGCCACAGCTCGTGACCGGCCGTGTCGGGCGTGTTCGAGGCGCCGATGACCGCGACGGTGCGTGGCAGCAGCAACCTGGCCACGGCGGAGCTGTCGGCGCGGTGCTCACGCTGCTCGACGGAGCCGATGAACTGCTCGGTGTCGTTCAACGAGAACTCCAGCTCGGTGACGCCGCTGTCGAAGTGCCGCTTCACCGGCCAGCCGGCGCGACCGAAGACCCGCAGCATCGACTTGTTCTCGTACAGCACCTCGGCGGTGAACCGGTTGATGCCGTTGGACCTGGCGATCGCGGCGAGGTGCTCGAGCAGGAGCGTGGCGATGCCCCGACCGCGCTGGCGATGGTCGACCATGAACGCGACGTCGGCATCGTGGCGGCCGGCCCAGCGCTCGTAGCTCGCCCAGGCGATGAACTCGCCGCGGACCTCCATCACGAGCGCGACCCGGTCGCGGAAGTCGATGTCGGTGAAGTGGACCAGCTCCTGTTCGCTGAGCGTCGGCTTCGCCGAGAAGAAGCGCAGGTACAGCGCCTCTCTCGGCTGGGCGAGGTGGAAGGCCAGCAGTGCGGGGGCGTCGGCGCGGGTGATCGGGCGGATGTACGCGGTGTCGCCATCGGCGAGCACCGCGGCGACGGCCCAGCGCTGGCGACCGTCGGCCGCGTCCGTGCCGGCGTCGCTCGCGCCGGTGTCACTCGTGTCCATCGGGATCAGCTCACGACGGGTCGGCGGCCGCGACGTCGCGCAGCTCGCGCTTGAGCACCTTGCCGCTCGCGTTCTTGGGGAGCCCGGCGACGATGCGCACCGACTTCGGCACCTTGAACCCGGCCAGGTGTTGGCGACAGAACGCGATGATCTCGTCCGGCTCGAGGTGCTGGCCCTCGCGCACGACGACGGCCGCCGCGACGGCCTCGATCCACTTCGGATCGGGGATGCTGAAGACCGCGACCTCGGACACCGCGGGATGGGCGTAGATCATCTCCTCGACCTCGCGGCTGGCGACGTTCTCACCCCCGGTCTTGATCATGTCCTTCTTGCGATCGACGACGGTGATGAACCCCTCGTCGTCGATCACGCCGAGGTCACCCGAGTGCAACCATCCGTTGCGGAACGTGTCCGCCGTCTTCGTCGGGTCGTTCCAGTAGCCGAGCATGGCCTGCGGGCTGCGGTGGATGATCTCGCCGATCGTGCCGGCTGGCACCGGCACATCGTCGTCGTCGACGATCAGGGTCTCGACGTTGAGCACCGCCCGCCCGGCCGAACCGGCCTTGCGCTCCTGGTCCTCCGGCGCGAGGAACGTCGCCAACGGACTCATCTCGGTCTGCCCGTAGAGGTTGAACAGGGCGACGTCGGGCAGCCGGCGGAGGATCTCGCGCAGCACCTCGACCGGCATGATCGACGCCCCGTAGTAGCCCTTGCGCAACGAGGACAGGTCGCGGGTGTCGAAGTCCGGATGCCGGAGCAGGGAGATCCACACCGTCGGCGGGCAGAACAGCTTGGTCACCCGCTCGCGCTCGATCGTGGCGAGGATGTCGGCCGGATCGGGACCTGGCAGGACGATGCTCGTCGCCCCCAGGTAGAGGTCGGGCATGAGGAACGCGTGCAGCTGCGCGCAGTGGTAGAGCGGCAGCGCGTGGACCTCGACGTCATCCGCCGTCATCCGGCCCTCGACCACGCAGCTGATGTACTGGGCGATGAGCGCCCTGCTCGACAGCGTCGCTCCCTTCGGACGCGACTCCGTGCCGCTGGTGTACATGATCTGGATCGGGTCGTCGTCGGCCACGTCCACGTCGGGTGCCCTGTCGTCGGGATGGGCGATCCAGTCGGCAACGGCCCCCCAGCCGTCCACCGCCTCACCGATCGCGCCGCGCAGCCGCACCGCGCTGGGATCGTCGAGCGCCGCGATCGCGTGGTCGGCCACCGTCGTCAGGGTGTCCTCGGCGACGATGCCGACGGCGCCCGCGTGGGCGAGCACGAACGCGACCTCGTCCGCCTTCAACATGAAGTTGATCGGCACCGAGATCACGCCGAGGCGGGCGAGCGCGAGCCAGGTGACGACGTAGGCGTGGTGGTTGTGGCCGAGCATGGCCACCCGGTCGCCGCGACCGATGCCGCGCTCCGTGATCGCGTTGGCCATCCGGTTCACCGCCGAGTCGAGCTCCGCGTACGTCTGGCGCAGCTCGCCGAAGACGATCGCCGTCGCGTCCGGGTTGCGCGCCGCGGTGCGACGCAGCAGGTCGCCGATCGACTGCCGGCGGGCGCGCCGGACGAGCGCCGCAGGATCGAGCAGCGCCGTGTCCGGTGGCGACGAGCCTGATCTGGCCGGGGCTGGCCCGGCCGGGTCGGCGATCGTCGGGACGGACAGGGCCGGGTCGGGCAGCACGACGTCGGGCATGCCTGGACGTTAGAGCAGCCGGATCGGTCGATCGACGGCCGGATCGGCCGGGCGACGTGCGCGCCCGCGGCAGCGTGTCTACGGTTGGCCGATGTTCGCCGTGCGTCACCGTCTCGCAGCGCTCGCCGGCTCGGCGATGGTGCTCACCACGGTCGTCGCCGGCTGCGGCAGCGACATGACGACCTCGACCCCGTCGGCATCGCCAGCACCGTCGACGTCGCCGGCGACGACGACCGGCGCCGGCACGGGCACCACCACCGGCACGACCGACACGGCGTCGACGACCGCCATCGTGACGGCCACGACGCCCGGCGCCACGACGCCCGACGGCGGAGCACCGACAGGGAGCGCGATGACGACGAACCGCGGCGACACGATGCAAGCCCAGGTGACGGCGGCGATCGCCGACCTCGCCGACCGCCTCACGGTTGACCCGACGGGGATCACCACCGTCTCGGCGACGTCGGTCGAGTGGCCGAACGGCAGCCTCGGGTGCCCGAAGCCCGGCATGTCCTACACGCAGATGATCACGCGCGGCACGAAGATCGTGCTCGCCGCCAATGGCAAGCAGTACGAGTACCACGCCGGCGCATCGGGTGCGCCGTTCCTGTGCGACCAGCCCGCACTCGGGTCCGCGCCGCCCGCCACCTGAGATCACGATCGTGCGAGATCGGTCGTCCCGTGCGGCGCGCGGACGCCGCGTGGGGGAACATGGGGCGATGAGCGCTGTCACCGTCATTCGTGGAGGAACCCTCGTGGACGGGACCGGGACACCGGGCCGTCGAGCAGACGTCGCATTCGCCGACGGGGTGATCATCGGTGTCGGCGAGGATCTCGCCGCCGAGCACCCGGACGCGACCGTCGTCGATGCCACCGGCCAGGTCGTCGCCCCCGGCTTCATCGACATCCACACCCACTTCGACGCCCAGGTCTTCTGGGACCCGGCGCTCACCACGTCGTGCTACCACGGCGTGACCACCGTGGTCGCCGGCAACTGCGGCTTCTCGATCGCCCCCACCCGGCCCGGGGATCGCAACCTCATCGCGCACACCCTGGAGAAGGTCGAGGACATGGACCCCGCGTCGCTGAACGCCGGGATCCCGTGGGAGTTCGAGACGTTCCCCGAGTACCTCGACACCGTGGAGCGCCGTGGCGCGGTCCTCAACTACGCGGTCTACATCGGCCACACCCCGCTGCGCATCTACGTGATGGGCGACGACGCCTCGAGCCGCTCGGCCGAGCCTGACGAGATCGAGACGATGGCGGCGCTCGTGCGTGAGGCCATCGAGGCCGGCGCGTGCGGGTTCGCGACCAGCTTCGCGATCACCCACCTCGGCGCCGATGGGCAGCCGATCCCGAGCCGCTGGGCGGATCGCGCCGAGATCGATGCGTTGTGCCGTGCGGCCTCCGAGAGCAACGGCGTGGTCGGGATCAACGGCGCCACCGAGACGCTGCACTTCAACGAGATCTACGACCTGCAGCTCTCGCTGGGGACGCCGTTCACGTACACCGCAGTGCTGACCACGAACACCGGCGCCCACCTCAAGGCGGTGCAGATGCACCGCGACGGCATGGCCCGTGGTGCGCAGGTGTGGCCGCAGGTGTCGTGCCGGCCGCTCACGTTCTCGATGAACATGGTCGAGCCGTTCACGCTCAACACCAGCCCGATCTTCGCCGAGCTGATGCCCAAGACCCTCGACGAGCGCCGTGCCGCGTACGCCGATCCGGTCTGGCGTCAGCGGGTCCGCGACGGCTGGGCGAAGGGCATCGGGCTCCTGCCGCGGTGGGAGACCTACGAGATCATGGAGACCACGGCGCATCCCGAGCTCGTCGGCCGGCGCCTGCTCGAGGTCGCCGAGGAGACCGGTCGCGATCCCTTCGACGTGCTCCTCGAGCTCGCCATCGACGAGCCCGACCTGCACGGGGTGCGCGTCAAGGCCGTCGTGGCCAACGACGACGAGGCCGGCGTGGCCCTGCTGCTCAACGAGCCCGGCTGCACGCTCGGCCTCAGCGATGCCGGTGCGCACGTCAGCCAGCTGTGCGATGCCCCGTTGCCCACCGACCTGCTCGGCAAGTGGGTGCGCGACAAGGGCGTGCTCACGATCGAGGACGCGGTGCACAAGCTCACCCAGGTCCAGGCCGACCTGTTCGGGTTCAGCGACCGCGGCGTCGTCCGCGAGGGCCTCGCCGCCGATCTCGTGGTGTTCGATCCCACCACCGTCGCGCCAGGCCCGCTGCGCCGGGTCCGCGACTTCCCGGCCGACGCCGAACGGCTCACTGCCGATCAGCCGTCGGGGATGAACCACCTGTTCGTCAACGGCACGCCGGTGATCGTCGACGGCAAGCTCCAGGAGGACGCGATCACGGCGCGTCCCGGCAAGGTGCTGCGCTCCGCTCGCTGAACGTCGAGATCCGCGCGCCGCGGCGCCCGATCGCCGCACCAGGCGTCGGGTGCTTCGCCAGGGCGGGCGCGTCGTGTGCAGACGTCCAGGCCGAATGACGGCCGACGAGGCGCCCGCGCGAGAGTGACGGGGTGAAGTACACCAAGCTCGGCTCCACCGGTCTCGACGTCTCGAGGATCTGCCTCGGCTGCATGAGCTACGGCATCTCCGACCGCGGCGCGCACGCCTGGACGCTCGACGAGGACGCCAGCCGGCCGTACATCCGCCGCTCGATCGAAGCCGGGATCAACTTCTTCGACACCGCGAACGTCTACTCGGACGGGACCAGCGAGGAGATCGTCGGGCGCGCGCTCGCCGACTTCGCATCCCGCGACGACGTAGTCATCGCCACCAAGGTGTTCAACCGGATGCGGCCCGGGCCCAACGGCGCCGGGCTGTCCCGCAAGGCGATCATGACCGGCATCGACGCCAGTCTGCGGCGCCTAGGCACCGACTATGTCGACCTCTACCA
>JAODBQ010000334.1 GCA_025464045.1 Ilumatobacteraceae bacterium | reverse complement strand
GATGGTCGACGGCGGCGCGGGCCTGCCCGCCGCGGTGCTCGCGGCGGCCGTGGACGTCGTCGTGGCCGCGCTGCTCGATGTCGTGCTCGCGCCGGCGCTCGTCGACGTGGTGGCCGACGATGACGTGCTGGTCGCCGGTCCGGTGCTCGTCGGCGCCGGCGGCGCCGTTGGCGGCGCCGCGGATGATGCGTTGGTCGTGGGCACGACGGAGGGCGACACGGTCGCGGTGTCCAGCTGCGACGAGCTCGACGAGCACGCCGTGAGGACGAGCAGCCCGACGGCGACCGCGGCGAACCTCACCGCGCCTGCTCCGCGTACTCGACGGCGATCCGGGCAGCCACGGCCGCGTTGTTGCGCACCAGCGCGAGGTTGGCCGTGAGGCTGCGGCCGCCGGTGCGCTCGACGACCCGCGACAGCAGGAACGGGGTGACCTCCTGCCCGGTGATCCCGCGCCGGTCGAGCTCTGCCAGCGCCTCGTCGATCACCTCGGCGACCTCGCCCGCCGGGATCTCTGCGTCGCGTGGGATCGGTGTGGCGATGCTCACGCCCACCTGCAGATCGAGCTCCGTCCACGTCGCGTGGAGCAGCCGCGCGATCGCCTCCGGCCCGTCCAACCGGCGCGGCGCGGGCAGCCCGCTCGTCCGGCTGTAGAACGACGGGAAGTCGTCGCTGCCGTCGACGACGACGGGGACGCCGAGCGTCTCCAGGCGCTCCAGCGTGAGCCGGATGTCGAGGATCGACTTGATCCCCGCCGAGACGACGGCGACCTGGGTGGTGGACAGCTCGGTGAGGTCTGCCGAGACGTCGAACGTGGTCGACGCACCGCGGTGGACGCCCCCGATGCCACCGGTCGCGAACACGCGTACGCCTGCGCGCGCGGCGATCCGCATCGTGGCCGCCACGGTGGTCGCGCCGCTCGCGCCGGTGGCGAGCAACCACGGCAGGTCCCGCGTCGTCGCCTTGACGATGCCGTCGGCCGTCGCCAGCTGGTGGAGCTCGTCGGCGGTGAGGCCGACGCGGCACGCGCCGCCGAGCACCGCGATGGTGGCCGGGACCGCGCCCAGCTCGCCGACGATCCGTTCCACCTCGATGGCCATCTCCACGTTCTGCGGGAACGGCATGCCGTGACTGATGATCGTCGACTCGAGGGCCACGACCGCCTGCCCTGCATCGAGCGCGGCGCGCACCTCCGGATGGACGATCAGCGAGCTCATCGGCGTCATCTTCGCACCGGCCCCCCGTCGGGGGCGGCGTAGCCTCGCATCATGCTGCTGGCCCACGAGCTCACCGGCCCCGAGGCTGCGCCACCCGTGGTGCTGATCCACGGGATCACCGAGAGCCGCGCCACGTGGCAACCGGTGATCGACGTGCTGCAACGCGATCACCGGGTGCTCGCCGTGGATCTCCGTGGCCACGGCGAGAGCGCCGCCGGCGATGCGTACGCCCCGCTCGACTACGCGCACGACGTCGCCGACACGGTTGCCGCGGTCGGGCTCGTGGACCCGCTGGTGGTCGGCCACTCCCTCGGCGGCGTGGTGGCCACGGCCTACGCGTTGGTGGGTCCGAGCTGTGGCATCGTCGACGTCGACCAGCCGCTGCGCCTCGCCGGCTTCAAGGCCGCGCTGGCCGATCTGGAGCCGATGCTGAAGGGCTCGCACGACGAGTTCCGTGCGGCGATCGGGATGGTCTTCGACCAGATGCGCGGCCCGCTGGCGCCTGCCGAGGTCACCCGGGTGGAAGGACTGCGCAGACCGGTGCAGGAGGTCGTGCTGGGGACGTGGAAGGCGGTGTTCGAGAGCAGCCCCGACGAGCTCGACACCACGGTGCGATCGCTCACCTCAGGCGTCCATGTGCCGTACCTCTCGCTCCACGGCATCGATCCCGGCCCGGACTACGCGGCGTGGTTGCAGGCGCAGATCCCACAGGCCGTGGTCGAGGTGTGGCCGGACCACGGCCACTACCCGTTCTTGGTCGATCTGCCGCGCTTCGTCGCCCGGCTGGCCGAATTCGAGCACGAGGTGCGCGGATGAGCGTGGCCGACGCGCGTCCGAGCAGGCGCACGGCGCGCGTCGCTGCGTTCGGCGAGCGCCGCCCGCTGCAGCTCACGCGGCCCGCGCCATGAGCGGGAGCGCCGGCCGTTGAGCCCTCCCAACGTGCTGTTCATCACGCTCGACCAGTTCCGCGGCGACTGCCTGTCGAGTGCCGGCCATCTCGTGGTGCGCACCCCGAACCTCGACCGCCTCGCTGCTGCTGGGGTTTCGCTGCGCCGCCACTACAGCCAGGCTGCCCCGTGCGCTCCCGGCCGCGCCGCGCTGTACACCGGGATGTACCAGATGAACAACCGGGTCGTCGGCAACGGCACACCGCTCGACGACCGGCTGGACAACGTCGCTCGCGTCGCCCGGCGCGCCGGCTACCGGCCGACGTTGTTCGGCTACACGGATCAGGGCGTCGACCCGCGCGTCGTCACCGACGCTGCTGACCCGAGGCGCAGCACCGCGTGGGGCATCCTGCCCGGCTTCGACGTCGAGGTTGACCTCTCCGGTCCCTACACGCCATGGATCGAGTGGCTGCGCACGTTCGGCCACGACGTGCCCGACGACGATCAGGTGGTGCTCGCCGGCGAACCCGACCGTCCCGCCGAGCACAGCAGCTCGGCGTTCCTCACCGGCCGCCTGCTGGCATGGATCGAACGCCAGGACGGCCCGTGGTTCGCGCACGCGAGCTACCTGCGCCCGCACCCGCCCTACGGCGCGGCCGGGCGATGGGCCCGGGAGTACACCGCCGACGAGGTCGGCGAGCCGATTGCCCCGGCGCCCCCAGGCCAGCGCCACGCGCTGCACGAGGGGATGCTGCACCTCGACGCGCTGGCCGCACCCACCGATGCGCAGCGGGTGCGCCAGCTCCGGGCGCAGTACTTCGGGATGATCGGCGAGGTGGACGACCAGCTCGGTCGGGTGTGGGACGCGCTGGTGGCGAGCGGCCACTGGGAGGACACGGTGGTCGTCGTCACCGCAGACCACGGCGAGCAGCTCGGCGACCACGGCCT
>JAODBQ010000325.1 GCA_025464045.1 Ilumatobacteraceae bacterium | reverse complement strand
GGGTAGAGGTTCTCGGTGACGATGCCCACGCCGTCGGCGACGCACAGCATCGTCGTGATCAACGGCTTGTAGTCGGTGGCGATCCCCGGGTACGGCAGGGTGGCCACGTCGATGCTCGCCAATCGGTCCCTGTCGGCCGGCGACCACACCGCCAGGCTGCCGCCGATGTCGGTGACCGTCAGGCCCATCTCCTGGAACCGCCGCAGCAACGTCTCCATGTGCTCGTAGCGCGCGCCGCGCAGCACGACCTCACCACCGGTGATGGCGGTGGCGGCGAGGTAGGTCGCCGCCTGGATGCGGTCGGCGACGACCTCGTGGTCGACAGCGCACAGTGCGCCCGGCTCGACGCCGTGGATGACGAGCGTCGAGGAGCCGACGCCCTCGATCTCGGCGCCCATCCCGACGAGCATCGCACACAGATCGGCGATCTCCGGTTCCCGCGCCGCGTTGTCGATCACCGTCGTGCCCTTGGCGTGGACCGCCGCGGTGAGGATGTTCTCGGTCGCGCCGACGCTCGGGAACTCGAGCGTGACGTCCGCCCCGTGGAGGCGGTCGCACCACGCCTCGACGTACCCGTGGCGGATCTGGAACTCGGCTCCCATCGCCTCGAGTCCGCGCAGGTGCATGTCGATCGGGCGGCTGCCGAAGTCGTCGCCGCCCGGCAGTGACAGCTTCACCGTGCCGTAGCGCCCGAGCAGCGGACCGAGGACGTTGATCGACGCGCGGATCCGCTCGACGAGCTCGTACGGCGCGACGGGCCGGATGTCGCCACCGTTGCACAGCGTCAGCTCGCCGGCGCGGTGCGACGTGCTGGTGACGCCGATCGCGGCGAGCAGCTCGCTCATGATCGCCACGTCGACGATGCTCGGGACGTTGGTGAGCGTGTACTCCCCCTCGGCCAGCAACGTGATCGCCATCAGCTTGAGCACGGAGTTCTTGGCTCCCGGGACCGTCACCTCGCCGGCGAGCGGGCCGCTGCGATGGATGACGATCCGGTCCTCGGAGGCGCCGGATGGCGGGGTGCTGAACGTCACGGCCGACCAGTATGCCCCGGATCGGC
Organism: Ilumatobacteraceae bacterium; assembly: GCA_025464045.1. GTDB lineage: Bacteria > Actinomycetota > Acidimicrobiia > Acidimicrobiales > Ilumatobacteraceae > JAODBQ01. The sequence continues at coordinate 4,782 of JAODBQ010000325.1, read as the reverse complement.
GGTGTCGTCAGCGACCCTCGCACGTTCACCCGGGCCACTAGCCTCCTGCCGGATGTCGGGCCAGCGCGTGCTCACCCGGGTGCTCGCCGCCGGGTCCGACGAGGCCACGCTCGCCGCCGATCCACGCGACGACTTCATCGCCGAGCGCGAGGTCGCGCCCGGCCGGTTCGAGCAGGACGCCGGGCCGCTGGAGACGTACTCGCGGACGCTCGAGCCCGATGGCGGCATCGTGCGCGAGACGATCACCTACCACCTCGCGATCCCCTGGTTCGGCTGGCTGTTCGCCCTGCCCGTGCGCAGTGCGCTGCGCAACCCGCGACCGCCCGGCATGCCCCTGCCGTGGTGGTCGCCGCCCGATCGGCTGACGCCGCGCCAGGCACGGATGCTCGGCCTCCTCGCTGCCGCGTCGCTGTCCGCCGCGTTCGCCAACACGGTGTTCACCCAGACCGTCAACTTCGCCGCCGACAGCTTCGGCATCGACAAGACCGGCCAGGGCGTCGGCGGCGTGATCGTCCGCCTCGGCGTGATCATCGCCGTACCGTTCGCGGTCCTCGCCGACCGTCTCGGACGTCGACGGATGATCGTGCTCACGGCATGGCTGGCGCCGCTGTTCTGCGCGCTCGGCGCGGCGTCACCGAGCTTCTGGGTGCTGGTGGCCACGCAGTCGATCGGCCGGCCACTCGGCCTCGCGTTGGCGCTGCTGATCACGGTGGCCGCGACGGAGGAGATGCCGCGCAGCAGCCGCGCGTACGCGCTGAGCGTGCTCGCGATGGCGAGTGGCCTCGGCGCGGGTGTGGCGGTGATGGCGTTGCGCCTCGCCGACCTCGGCTCGAACGGCTGGCGACTCGTGTACCTCATCTCACTGCTGTGGTTCCTCGTCGCGTGGGACCTCCAGCGCGGTTTGCCGGAGACGGAGCGCTTCGCCAACCACCTCGCGGCGTCGGCGGATGCGACCACCGTCGCCAACCCGAAGCTGGACCGCGCTCGGTTCGCGCTGATCTGCGTCGTCGCGGTCGCCTCGAACATGTTCGTCGCACCGGCCTCGTTCTTCCAGAACCGCTACCTCGACGACGTGCGCCACTACAGCGGCGGCGGGATCGCGCTGTTCACCATCACCACGGCGACGCCTGCCGCGCTCGGTCTGGTGGCCGGCGGCAAGCTCGCCGATGCGGTCGGGCGACGGGTCCTGCTGGTGGTCTGCCTGCCGCTGTCGACGCTGTTCCTCGTCGGCGCGTTCTCCATCGGCGGACCGGTGATGTGGGCCGGTGCGTTCCTCGGTGGGATCACCGCGGGCCTCGCCTACCCGGCGTTCAACGTCTACCGCACCGAGCTGTTCCCCACCGGCAACCGCGGGCGCGCCAACGGCTTGATCACCGCGGTGTCACTCGCCGGCAGCAGCATCGGCCTCATCGTCGCCGGCTACCTGCTCGACCGCAACTGGAGCTACGGACAGGTGATGGCGCTGATGGGCGTCGGTCAGCTGATCGCCGCCGTCGTCGCGTTCATCGCCTACCCGGAGACCGCCCACCTCACGCTGGAGGCGCTGAACCCGGAGGACGTGGTCGACGAGGCCGGGCCGCGAGCTTCGTGATCCAGGCGGCCGCCAGCTCGGCGACCTTCTGGTCCGCACCACGCAACTCGTGGGTCTTGCCGTCGAGCCACTCGTGGGTGACCGGACCGGGGATCGTCGCCGTCCAACGGGTCAGCTCGTCCGGGGTGCCGAACGCATCCCGCGTGCCGCTGATGAACAGGCACGGCACGTGCAGCCGCGGGAAGTGCTCGACGCGCAGCGTCTCCGGCTTGCCCGGAGGATGCAGCGGATAGCAGATCAGCACGAGGCCCTCGGCCGCCAACGGCGCCTCCGCGTCGCCGACCGCGAGCGAGCAGATGCGGCCGCCCATCGAACGTCCGCCGAGGATCAACCCGCCGCGCCGCAGCGGCGCGGCGGCCTCGCGCACGGTCTGCAACAGCACCGGCGGCCGGTCCGGCGCACGTCGTCCGGCGAGGCGGTACGGGAAGTCGCGGCGGACGCAGCGCATCGGCGCCACCGCCTGCCCGAGCGCGACCAGGCTCGGGTGGCTGGACGACGAACCGGCGCCCGGGAACAGCAGCAGCGACGTCATGACACGTGGGCCGTGAGCAGGATCCGCCGGGCTTCGCTGAGCTTGTCGATCTCCTCGGCGGCGCCCACGTGCTCGGCGCCGTGGTCGGGATGGACCTCGCGCAGACGCAGGCGGAACTGGGTCATCACCTGCTTCTTGGTGATCTTGCCGGTGCCGAGCGGGAAGCCGAGGTACTCGAGCGCCCAGGCCCGCGGATCGGCCATGGTCGCGAGCGCCGCGCTCGCGGAGCCGGCGAGGTTGGCGACGAACGACGGGCCGATCGGTCCCTGCCAGCGCAGCGCCTTGTGCAGCACGGGGTTGAGGCCGCGGCGAGCATCGAGGCTGAGCCGCTCGACAGCGTAGATCGCGCCGAGCACCTGGACGAGCGGACTGCCCTTCGCCTCCAGGCTGAAGTGCACGTTGTCGCCGTCGCCCTCCATCCTGTGCACGCTCGCGGCGAGGCCGTGGCGGTCGACCTGGTAGCGGTGCTGCAGGCGCGGCTGGACGACGCGGTCGCCGCGGCTGACCTGGTCGAGCAGACGGTGCACATCGGGCACGAGGTCGCCGTCGATCTCGGGCACGTGCTTGGCGAGCACGGCACCGAGCAGCAGTCCGCCGAAGCCGGGGATCGGATCGACGGGCAGCACCAGGTGGCCGAGCGCGACCCGTCGCGTCGGCGTGACCGGCCGCGAGTGCCACACCTCCAGCTCCGCCAGCAACATGCGCTGGTGACGCTAGCGGCGGTCGCACGCCCCAACCCCGGCTACGGTGCGCAGATGGAGGGGGACGAGCCGGGGGTCACGGCAGGCGAGGCGACGCGCGACGACGCCCGCGAGGACGTCGCGGTGCTGCATGGTGGTGTCGCGAACGCGGGCGCGGTGGTGCGCGTCGGCGGCCACGTCGTGCGTCCTTCCAACGCGCACACCGGCACGATCCACGACCTCCTGCGCCACCTCCACGACTCGGGGTTCCACGGCGCGTCTCGGCCTGTCGGCGTCGATCCCGACGGTCGCGAGCGACTGGTGTTCATCCCCGGTGAGGTCCCCGTGATCCCGTACCCGGCGTGGTCGCAGTCGGACGAGTCGTTGGCGTCCGTTGCCCGCCTGCTGCGGCGGTACCACGATGCCGCCAGCGGTTACGTGCCGCCGGTGGGAGCAACGTGGAGCGACGAGATGATCGATCACGGCGTGCCGATGGTCGGTGACGGCGCCGACCAGATCGTCGTCTGCCACAACGACGTGTGCCTGGAGAACGTCGTGTTCCGTGACGGCATCGCGGTGGCGCTGCTCGACTTCGACTTCGCCGCGCCCGGTCGTCGCCAGTTCGATCTCGCCAACTTCGCGCGCATGTGCGTGCCGATCGACGACGAGACGAGCGTGCGCTTCGGCTGGCGACCTGCCGACCAGGGCGAACGCCTGCGGATCGTCGCGGACGCGTACGGGCTCACCGCGCCCGAACGGGAGACGTTCTTCACGATCCTTGCCGGGACCATCGCCGCCGGCGGCGCGTTCCTGCGCCGTCGCGCCGCGGCCGGTGACCCGAACTTCGTGGCGATGTGGCAGTCGACGGGCGGCGAGGCGCGCTTCGATCATCGCCGCCAGTGGTTCGAGCAGCACGCCGCTCGGTTCCGCGCCGCGCTCGGCTGATCGTCAGACTGGCGCGATGCAGATCGATCGCGACGGGACCACCCTCCACTACGACGTCGCCGGGAGTGGGCCGGCGCTGCTGCTCACCCACGGCTACACCGCCTCCGGGCACATGTTCTCCAACAACATCGCCGCGCTCGCGGAACGCAACACGGTGATCACGTGGGACATGCGTGGCCACGGGCGGAGCGACTACCCGACCGATCCGTCGGCGTACACGCCCGAGATCTCGATCGCCGACATGCTCGCCGTGCTCGATGCGGTCGGCGTCGAACGGGCGGTGATCGCCGGTCATTCGCTCGGCGGTTACCTGTCACTGACCTTCAACGTCGCCCATCCCGAGAGGGTGGCGGCGTTGGTGCTGATCGACACCGGGCCGGGCTACCGCAAGGCCGAGGCACGCGCCGGGTGGAACGACCTCGCCGAGCAGTTCGCCGTCGGGTTCGAGACTCGCGGCCTCGATGCGCTCGGCAGCAGCGAGGAGGTCGTCGCCGACGTGCACCGCGACGCGTCGGGCCTCGTGCTCTCGGCTCGCGGTGTCCTCGCCCAGCGCGACGCGGTCGTCATCGACTCGCTGCCCCGCATCAACGTGCCGACGCTCGTGATCGTCGGCGACGAGGACGCGCCGTTCCTCGACGGTTCCAAGTACATGGCCGCCAAGATCCCCGGCGCGCGCCTGGAGATCATCGCCGGTGCGGGGCACGCACCGAACATCGCCCGACCCGCGGAGTTCGATCGCATCCTCAGCGAGTTCCTCGCCTCCGTCCCCGCCGCCACGTAGCGCCCGCGAGGTCGATCCGCCGGCCCGACGTGGTCCGACAGGTGGGCGCGCTATGAGCCACATCTGGCACACCCCGCGCCCAACCACGCCCGCCCAGGAAAGGTGGGCGCGTTGTGAGCCACATCTGGCACATCCCGCGCCCAACCACGCTCGCCCAGGAAGGGTGGGCGCGTTGTGAGCCAGATCTGGCACACGCCGCGCCCAACCACGCTCGCCCAGGAAGGGTGGGCGCGTTGTGAGCCAGATGTGGCAC
>JAODBQ010000243.1 GCA_025464045.1 Ilumatobacteraceae bacterium | reverse complement strand
TCACTCCGGTACGGCGAGAACCCGCACCAGCAGGGGGCGCGCTACCTCGCCGCCGGCCGGCGCAGCTGGTGGGATGACGCCGTGCAGCACGGCGGCAAGGAGCTGAGCTACCTCAACCTGTACGACGCCGATGCTGCGTGGCGCTCGGTCAACCGCTTCGACGAGCCGGCGTGCGTCATCGTGAAGCACGCCAACCCGTGCGGCGTCGCCGTCGGCGACGACCTCCTCGATGTGTACACGAAGGCCAACGCGTGCGACCCGACGAGTGCGTTCGGCGGGATCATCGCGCTCAACCGCCCAGTGACGGGCGAGGTCGCCGAGGCGATCGCCCCCGTCTTCACCGAGGTGATCGTCGCACCGTCGTTCGATGCCGCCGCGCTCGAGGTGCTGGCGACGAAGAAGAACATGCGCGTGCTCTCGGCCCCGCTGCCGTACGGCTCAGCGCTCGACGTGCGCTCCATCGACGGTGGTCTGCTCGTGCAGCAGGTGGACACCGTCAACCTCGACCGCTCGACGTGGAAGGTGGTCACCGACGTGGCGCCCACCGACGCGCAGTGGGACGACCTCGCGTTCGTGTGGCAGGTGTGCGCCTCGGTGAGCAGCAACGCGATCGTCTACGCGAAGGACCGCCAGACGTTCGGGATCGGCGCCGGTCAGCAGAACCGCGTCGACAGCGCACGGATCGCCGCCGATCGTGCCGCGGGTCGCGCCGTCGGCGGGGTGTGCGCGAGCGACGCCTACTTCCCGTTCCGCGACGGCCTCGACACGGTTGCGGCTGCGGGCATCACCGCGGTGATCCAGCCGGGCGGCAGCATCCGCGACGCCGAGGTGATCGCGGCAGCGAACGAGCACGGCATCGCGATGGTGTTCACCGGCGAACGCCACTTCCGTCACTGACGGGGCGGCGCCAGAGGTGCGCTCGACGCCGGATCGGTGTCCGATCCGCCGGGCCCGCTGGCGGCACGGCTGGCCCGCACACCGCTGATCACCAGTGGGACGACGACGAGGATCACGCCGGCGAAGACCGCGACCGTGGCGATCTCGGACTGGGAGCTCGGCCCGATCGCGGCGACGAGGAACGCGACGACGCCGATGCTCGCCATCGCAGCCCCGTACCAGGTCGTGGCGCGCCGCTCGCCGTGGCTGCCGACGATGCACACCACGAGCCCGACGAGCACGATCAGCAGCGTGCCGCCGGTGTCGTCCAACTTGCTGACGGTGCTGGCCGCGCCGACGACCGCCGCGACCAGCGCGGCGACGACGAGGCTGGTCCCGACGCCGCGGAACCCGGCGCGATCGAGCGCGTAGACCAGTCCCAGCAGCGCGGCGGCGGCAACGAGGAACACGGAGCCCTGGTAGTTGCCGACCGAACCGACGCCGAGCGAACCGACCGATTGCTCACCGCTGCCCGACGCTGCGGAGCCGAGTGCGAAGACGAGTGACAGGGCGCCGAGCCCGAGCATGATCGGAGCTCCGCGGAAGCCGGGCAGCGCCCACGCGGCGACGAACAGCAGGCCGACGAGGAGGAAGCCGCCCGCGCCGTCGACGTTGTCGCCGACGATCGCCGCACCGATCGAGACGATGCCGACCACGCCGATGCCGACGGCTGCCGAGCGCAGCTCACGTTGGTGGGGCAGCCACAGTCGCAGTGCCAACCCGGCCGCGATGAGGAGGATGCCCGCCACGGCAGCGAGTCCGCGACCGCCGTCACCGCCGGCGATCGCGATCAGGATGCCGGTCGCGGCGATCGTGCCACCTGCGCCGGCAAGTGCGGTGTGCAGGCTCGGTGCCTCACGGACCCGCGCGTGCGGCCCGAACGAGTCGAGGAACCGCGAGATCGCCTCGGCACCGCCGTGTGCCGTCGCGGCCGTCGCGCCCGTCGCCGTGGGGGCGCCGGTGAGGGTGTGCTGCGGTTGCGCGAACGGCACGACCGGACTGGCGCCCATCGGGTCCACGCGCCGGACGCCATCGTCGGCCACGTGCGCGGTCCACGACTGGCCGTCGTGGTAGCGCTGTTGGAACCGGCCGTACGGATCCGCGAACCACCCGGGTGCCTGTGCCATCGACGATCCCCCTCTCGGCCGACGAGCTTGGCACGTGGGCCGCGGCCCGATCGGCGTCCCGGCCATCCCGGTGTCGATAGCGTCTGCTCGTCATGGCCCGCATCGCCGACCTCCTCGCCGCCGGGCGAACGTTCTCGTTCGAGTTCTCGCCCCCACGGACCGACAGCGCGCAGCTCTCGCTCGGCCGCACGATCGCCGAGCTCGAGCCGCTCCGCCCGAGCTTCGTCAGCGTCACCTACGGCGCCGGCGGCAGCACCAGGGCGCGCACGCAGCAGGTCGTCACCTGGATCGGCAAGGAGACCGGGATCACCCCGATGGCTCACCTGACGTGCCAGAGCCACGTCCGTGACGACATCCGCAGCCTGCTCGACGCGTACCGCGAGGCGGGCGTGGAGAACATCCTCGCCCTCGGCGGCGACCCGCCGACCGATCCCGCGGACGCGACGCCGAGCGACTTCCAGTACGCCAGCGAGCTGATCGACGAGCTCGACGCGTACGACTTCTCCGTCGGCGTCGCCGCCCACCCGGAGGTCCATCCGCGGTCCGCCGATCGCGCCGCGGACCGCCAGCTGCTCGCGGCGAAGCTGCGCAGGGCCGACTTCGCGATCACGCAGTTCTTCTTCGACGTCGCCCACTACGTGCGCCTCGTCGACGAGCTGGGCGAGCTCGGCGTGGACAAGCCCGTGCTGCCCGGGATCATGCCGGTCACCAACCTCGGGTCGGTGCGACGGATGGCCGAGCTGAGCGGCGCCGCGGTCCCGGCGTGGGTCGTCGAACGGCTCGAGCTGGCCGGCGACGACGCGGAGGACGTCCGCCGGGCCGGCGTCGAGCTGGCCACCGAGCTGTGCGCGGCACTGCTCGACGCGGGCGCCCCCGGCTTGCACTTCTACACGCTCAACCGCAGCAGCGCGACCCGGGAGATCTACGCCAACCTCGGTCTCCCGACCGCCCGCTGATCCCGTCCGCTGGCGCGGCGTCACCCCGGCCTCGGTGCTCGACGCTGGCACCGGATCTGCTCATCTCTGGGCTGGATCGGTGCCTGCGTTCGTGATCGAGCTCGAACGGCGACCGCCCCAACCCACCCGCTCGGTCAGGGTTCGTCGCGTCGGACGTCGGGGCGACCGGAGCGACGGGCGAGGAGGTCGGCGACGAGGCCGGTCCAGCCGGTCTGGTGCGAGGCACCGAGCCCGGCTCCCGTGTCGCCGTGGAAGTACTCGTGGAACAGCAGCCG
>JAODBQ010000306.1 GCA_025464045.1 Ilumatobacteraceae bacterium | reverse complement strand
CGCTCCGGATCGGTCACGAAGTAGGGCGAGATGTAGCCCTTGTCGAAGCGCATGCCCTCGACGAGGTCCATCTCCATGCCGAAGGTCTGGCTCTCCTCGACGGTGATGACGCCGTCCTTGCCGACCTTGTCGATCGCCTCGGAGATCATCTGGCCGATCTCGTCGTCCGCGGCCGAGATGCTCGCGACCTGGGCGATCTGATCCTTCGAGTCGACTTCCTTGGCGAGCGCCTTGATGCTCGCGACGGCGGCCTCGACGGCGGCCTCGATGCCCTTCTTGAGGGTCATCGGGTTGGCGCCGGCAGCCACGTTGCGCAGGCCCTCGTGGACCATGCTCCATGCCAGCACCGTGGCGGTGGTGGTGCCGTCGCCGGCGACGTCGTCGGTCTTCTTGGCGACTTCCTTGACCAGCTCGGCGCCGATGCGCTCGTACGGATCCTCGAGCTCGATCTCCTTGGCGATGGACACGCCGTCGTTGGTGATCGTCGGAGCGCCCCACTTCTTGTCGAGCACCACGTTGCGGCCCTTCGGCCCGAGGGTGACGCGTACGGCGTCAGCGAGCTTGTTCATGCCCGCCTCGAGCGAGCGGCGCGCCGACTCGTCGAATGCGATCTGCTTTGCCATTGCTTCCTCCACGATGAGGTGATGTTGGATGAGCGGACGGCATCTGGTGCTCGCCGCACGGTTCGCACTCAACGTGCGAGAGTGCTAGCACTCTAGACCGACGAGTGCTAACGGGGCAACATCGCCGTCGCGTGGACGTCGGTCGGCGGCGAGACGAGTCGGGGGTGGTGAACGGCCAGGCGATCGGGACCACCGACGCCCGTTCACGGCGGGGACGACGGCGGTTCGTCTCCGGCACGGTACGGTCCCGGGATGCACGTCGCAGTGGTCGGTGGGGGTGTCGCAGGACTCGGTTCGGCGCTCACCTTCGCCCGTCGGGGTCACACCGTGACCGTGATCGAGCGCGACGACACGCCGATGCCCGCGACGGCCGACGACGCGTTCGAGTGGGACCGCCGCGGCGCCCCGCAGGTGCGCCACAGCCATGCCTTCCTCGCCCGCCTGACCGGCATCCTGCGGCGCGACCACCCGGACGTGTACGCCGACCTGCTGGCCGAGGGCGCGACCGAGCTGCGCTTCGGCGACGACCTGCCGCCGTCGATCACCAACTTCGAGCGCGAGCCGGGCGACGACGAGCTCGTGATGCTCGCCTGCCGGCGCACGACGTTCGAGTGGGTCGTCCGCCGCGCGGCGATGGCCGAGGGGCGGGTCACGTTCCGCACCGGGGTCGGCGTCGACGGCCTCACCGTCGACACCGTCGACACCGGCGGATCCCCGGCCGGACGGGTCGACGGCCGACCGCACGTCAACGGCGTGCACCTGGCCGACGGATCGACGCTGGCGGCCGACCTCGTGATCGTCGCCGGCGGCCGCCGCACGGCCCTTCCCGACTGGCTCCTCGCGCTCGACGTCCCGAGCGTGGTCGAGGAGGCCGAGGACACCGGCATCGTCTACCTCAGCCGCTTCTTCCGGCTGCGCGACGGTGCCGAGTACCCGCCCCGCGCCGGTGCGATCGGTGGCGACCTCGGCTACCTCAAGTACGGCGTGTTCGTCGGTGACAACCGCACGTTCTCGGTCACCCTCGCCACGCCCACCGACGACACCGAGCTGCGGCGCACGCTTGCCGAGCCGAGCGTCTTCGATGCGTGCGCCCGCCAGCTCACCGTGGCCGCGCCGTGGCTGGACGGACGTGCGCAGCCGATCACGTCCGAGGTCCACGTGATGGCCGGCCTCCTCAACCGTTGGCGCGACCTCGTGGTCGACGGTGAGCCAGTGGTCACCGGAGCGATCGCGATCGGTGACTCCGTGCTGTGCACGAACCCGTTGTACGGGCGCGGGTGCAGCACCGCGTTCTGGGGCGCACGCCTCGCAGCCGACGCCGCCGATGCCCATCCCGACGATCCCCGCGGGCTCGCGCTCGCCTACGACCAGGCGCTGCGCGCCGAGATCCTGCCGTGGTATCGGGCCACGGTGCACCAGGACGGCGAGGCGCGGCGGGTGGCCGCCAAGCTGCTCGCCGGCGAGGATCCCGACGGTGATCCGGACGATCCCTCGGCGTTCATGCGCGGCGTGCTGCGCGACGGATTGGCTCCCGCGCTGCGTTCCGATGCGGTCGTGCTGCGCGCCTTCCTGCGCTCGTTCAACCTCCTCACGGCACCGGATGCGATGCTCGCCGACCCCGACGTGCAGGCCCGGGTCCTGCAGGTCTGGCAGGACCGGGACAACCGCCCGCCCGAACCGTCACTCGGCCCGCGCACCCGGACCGACCTGCTCGCCGCCCTCCACGCCTGATCCTCCGGAGCGATCCGGGCCGGAACCGTGTGGACGCCGGGCCAGCCGTCAGTCCGGCGCGTTGCCGGTGGGGAACTCGGTGCTCGGCTGGTCGTCGTCGTCCACGTCGAGCACATCCTCGAAGGTCTCGACGATCTCGCCGCCGCCGATCTCGATCCGGTCGCGCAGCTCCTCCAGGCCCGGCACCTCGACGAGCAGCGTGTCTTCGAGTCGAGTCTCGTCGAGCATGAGGAACAGGAACACGCCGACCACGGCCCCGATCAGCGGGAAGAGGATGAACGCCCACAGCTGTTCCAAGGCGTGCGTGTCCTGGTCGGCGAAGAGTGCGAACGAGAGGCTGCGCACCGGGTTCACGGACGTGTTGTCGACGGGGATGGTGACGATGTGGATCAGCGTCAGGGTGAGGCCGGCCACCAGCCCGCCCATGCCCGGCGTGAAGGTGCGCGTGGAGGTGAACAGCACGACCATCACCAGCAGCGCGGTGAACACGACCTCGACGACGATCGTCGCCCCGAGCCCGAAGTACTTGTCGCCGTAGGTCCACAGGTTCGCCGCGAACTGACCGCGGTGGAAGTCCTTCTGCCCGCTGGCGATGCCGAAGACGATGGTCGCGCCGGCAATGCCGCCGATGACCTGGCCGATGACGGCGAAGACCGCGTGGGCGCCGTTGATCTTCTTGGCGAGGAACAGCCCGAGCGTGACCGCGGGGTTGATGTGGCAACCGGAGATCGGCCCGATGACGTACGCCATGATCAGCAGCGACAGCCCGAACCCGAGCGCGATGCCGACGGTGTTGCCGACGGCCGCGCTCGCGAGGATCGCCGTGCCGGGCCCGCCGAGCATCAGCACGGCGGTTCCCACGGTCTCGGCCGCGAAGATCCTGGCGTTGTCTTGGTGCTCCATGGGCGCGACGTTATTGCGCAGGCGGTCGCGGGTCGGCGACGGCCGGCCGGCCGGCCGGCGGGCGTGCCGCCGCCGGCACGTGTGCCATGGTCGCCGCGAACGTGCACGTCCCCGCGCCTGCCCGGTACCGTCACCGCATGGCATCCGGCGCGGCCAGGCGGCGCAGCGAGACGATGCTCGTGACCACGTTCGACGGCGAGTCCCGTCGGCGTCATCCCGACGAGCTGATCGTCGAGGAGCCGATGACCGTCCAGCTCGACGGCGTGGTCGTCAGCACGACGATGCGCACGCCGGGCAACGACTACGAGCTCGCCGTCGGGTTCTGCCTCACCGAAGGTCTGCTGGCCGGAGCGCCGGTGACCGGCGTGCGCTACTGCGCGACCGGCCCGGCGGTGGAGTCGGCGTTCAACGTCGTCACCGTCGACACCGGCGGTCGGGCGCCGGCACCGACACCCCGGCTCGGCACGACCACGTCGAGCTGCGGCCTGTGCGGGAGCGAGGCGATCGAGACGCTGTGCGACCGTCTGACGTTCCTGCCCGAGACGCCGCAGATCGCCATCGGGGTGCTCGCCGCGATCCCCGATGCGGTGCAGGCCGCGCAGGGCCTGTTCGAAGCGACGGGTGCGGTCCACGCCGCGGCCGCGTTCGAGCCGTCCGGCGAGTTGCTCGTGGTGCGCGAGGACGTCGGCCGGCACAACGCGGTGGACAAGGTGATCGGACGGATGTTGCTCGACGGCCGGCTGCCCGCCGCCGGGATGGGGCTGTTCGTCAGCGGACGGGCGAGCTTCGAGCTCGTCCAGAAGGCGTGGGCGGCGGGCTTCGGCACGCTCGTCGCAGTGAGCGCGCCGACGTCGCTCGCCGTGCACACCGCCCGGCGCGCCGGGCTCACGCTTGCCGGCTTCGTCCGCGGCAGCCGGGTGAACATCTACGCCCCGGAGCGCGCGCCCGGCACCTGACGCTGGTCCGCTCGTTCTGGTCATCCCGCCACCGAGCCAGCCTCGGCCGGATCATGTCCAGAAGCGCCGAACTCCGCACCGGCGTGCCGGGTCGCTGGCGACCACGGGTCATTAGCCTGACGAGATGAGCGACGACACCGCAGCTGCAGTCGGACCTTCCACCGGGCTCGGGGTGCTCCACCTGTTCTGCAAGCCGACGCCGATGTTCGACGGCGAGGCGGTGATCGCCGCGGTCAAGGCCGCCGAGGCCGCCGGTTGCCAGGTCGTCACGGTGGCGATGCTCGGCCACAAGTGCGATGTCGCGGTGATGGCCACCCACGCCGACACCCGCGAGCTGCGGGCCCTGCAGACCGGGGTCCAGCGCGCCGGCCTCGACGTCGTGGACAGCTACGTCAGCATCACCGAGGTCAGCGAGTACGCCAAGGGCATGCCGGAGGAGATGAAGCAGCCGCGCCTGTACCCGAAGGTGCCGCCGACGTTCGACGACGGCCCACGCGCCGGCACCGTGATGAACGCGTGGTGCTTCTA
>JAODBQ010000280.1 GCA_025464045.1 Ilumatobacteraceae bacterium | reverse complement strand
CGAACGCCTTGGCGCCTTCGTCCTCGGGCTTGAAGCACACCGTGCCGTAGATCGAGTGGTCCTTGATGCCGGCGATGCCGCCCTTGGAGCCACCGTTGCCCAGGACCTTGGCGGTCGACTTCGCGGCAGCCACGGCCTTCGCGCAGCCGTTGGCCATGTCGTCGCTCAGGGCGTAGAACAGCTTGACGTCGGGATGTGCCGACAGGATGCCCTGGCACGCGGCCTGGCCCTTCTGGGCCGTCCAGTCACCGGGCTGCGTTGCGACGATGTTGTACGTCCCGCCGGCGAGGTCCGCCTTGAAGCCTGCCGTCCACGAGGTGTTCTCCTGGAACCCGGCGGCGCCGGTGATGATCGCGATCTTGCCGCCCTGGGGCAGGGCGGACTTGGCGAGACCCGCCTCGAGATGGCCGATCGTGTCGGCGTTCTCGTTGATGGTGAACGAGAGCTTGTCGTAGGGCTTGCTCGCGGTGCCGTTCCCGACGTTCGCGTGCATGGACGCCACGGGGATGCCCGCGGCGGCAGCCCGGTCGACCATCGCCTTCGCCGGTCCGGGCGAGTTCGGCACGAGGAGGATCCCGCTGACCTTCTGCGCCGCGAGGTCCTGCATGTCGCTGCCCTGCTTCTGGACGTCGCCCTTGCTGTCGAGGACGACGAGCTTCGCGCCGAGCTTGTCGGCCTCGCGCTGCGCGCCCTTCGCCAGGCCCACCGGGAACGTGACGGCCATGGTCTGGTTGGACAGGCCGACGACGACCTTCTTCGGTGCGCTCGTGGAGGCTGCCGCCGTCGTCGAGCCGCCGCTGCCAGAGGCGTTGGACCCTCCGCAACCCGCCGCCACCGCGGCACCGGTCACCAGAAGCGTCACCGTGCTCGCGTACCAAGCCGTACGGCCCCGTCGCTTGTTCGCTGCCTGCATCTCTCTCCGACCCCTCAAATCCGATCCTATAAGATTCGTGGATGCTGATCGGTGCTGGACCGGATGTCAAGGGAAGTCGCTCCGGGACGGCGTGGGAGCCGGTAGACGGCTCGGACCGAACCACCGAATACGGCTTCGCGTTCAGCGGGACTGAGCGCCGCGACGAGCTGCTCGGCGGCCCCGACCACCTCGTCGTACCCGGCGGCCAGCGTGCAGACCGGCCAGTCGGATCCGAACAGCACGCGCTCGGGACCGAACGCGTCGAGGACCGACTCGGCGTAGGGACGCAGCTGCTCGACGGTCCAGCTCGTCCAGTCGGCCTCGGTGACCATGCCGGACAGCTTGCAGGCGACGTTCGGCAGCGACGCGAGCGCCCGCAGCCCGGTGGACCAGGGCTCGAGCTGCCCGGTCGCGATCGCCGGCTTTGCGAGGTGGTCGACCACGAACCGCAGATCGGGAAGCGCGGCCGCCGTCTCGTGCGCCGCGGGAAGCTGGTGCGGGAGGATCAGCAAGTCATAGGTCAACCCTGCATCGGCGACCGCAGAGAGACCACGGCGGACGTCGGGGCGACACAGCCAGCGCGGATCAGCCTCTCCCTGCACAAGGTGGCGGATCCCCACCAGGCGATCGCCGTAAGGCTCTGCCTGCAGGCGGTGCAGGTGCTCGGCGACGCCGGCGGACGTCAGGTCGACCCAACCGACGACCCCCGCCACCGCCGCGTCGGCGCCGGCGAGCCTCAGGAGCTCCGGGGTCTCCTCGGCCACCGCGAGCGTCTGGACGAGCACCACGCCGTCGATGCCGGCTCGTTCGCGCTCGGCGACCGCGTCGGCCAGAGCAAAGCTGCGGTGCAGCGGAGCGAAGCGACCCGTCGTCCAGGGCTGGTCGCGCACGTCCAAGTCCCAGACGTGAACATGACCGTCGATCCGCGGCACCGAGGTCACGCCTCGAGCTCCGCCCACAGCTCAGCCGGGATCGGGCAGGCGAGCTGCGTCAGGCAGTCGTCCAGCTCGCGCACGCTCCGCGCACCGGCCAGGACCGAGGCGACGGCCGGGTGCCGCAGCGGGAACTGGAGCGCCGCGGCACGCAATGAAACGCCGTGGCGCTCGCAGGTTGCCGCCAGGGCCTTCGCCCGATCGAGGGTCTCGCGGCTGGCCGACACGTAGCCGTAGCGCGCGCCCGGTGTGGGGTCGGCCAGGATCCCCGAGTTGAACACACCTCCCACGACCACCGCGACGTCGCGCTCCAGACACGCCGGGAGCAACGAGCACGCGGCTTCGCGGTCCAGCAAGGTGAAGCGGCCCGCGACCAGGACGAGATCGACGTCGGTCTCTCGGACGAAGCGCTCGACGACCCGCGTCTGGTTCATGCCCACGCCGATCGCGCGCACGACGCCCTCCGCGCGCAGCTCGTCCAGGACGGGATAGGCCTCACCCAGGGCCTGGTCCTCGTGCTCGTCGGGATCGTGGATGAGGACGACGTCGACGTGGTCGAGCCCGAGGCGCTCGAGGCTGGCCTCCAGCGAGCGGAGGATCCCGCTGCGGCTGAAGTCGAAGACGGCATCGGACGGGGGAGCGTCCGCGAAGATGCCGGTGTCGGCGCCCGGGCGCGGCACGATGAGCCTGCCGACCTTGGTGGAGATGGTGAACGTGTCGCGCTCGACCCCCGCCAGGGCGGCGCCGACCCGGCGTTCCGCCGTCCCGTGACCGTACTGCGGGGCCGTGTCGAGGTAGGCCACACCGGCCTCGAGCGCGCGTCGCACGACCGCGCGCGCCTCCTGCTCGGCAACCGACGTGTACATCCCGGCGATGCCGGCGGTCCCGAGACCGACGGTCGGCAACGTCACCCCCGTGCCGCGCAGTCGGCGACGCGCGGGCGCCGAAGGGATGCTCGTCGACGAGCTCACCCCGGACTTGCTGGCCATTCCCAACCTTCCTGTCGTTCGCCGCACATCCTATAGGATGTCTGAAATGCGATCCTCTCCCCTCCGGGGCGTGCCGTCCCGATGACCGCAGACCTCCCAGCACCCGAAGCCGTAGCCCCGCGCCCGATTCGACTGCCCGAGCGCCATCTGCTGGCCGACGACGTCTACGAGACCGTCAAGGCGATGCTCATGGACCATGCGATCGCTCCGAAGGCGCGGCTGTCGATCGATGGCCTTGCCCGCCAGCTCCAGGTCTCCCAGACGCCGATCCGCGAAGCCCTTGCCCGCCTCGAGTCTGAAGGGCTGGTGACCAAGGAGCCGATGCGCGGCTACTCGGCCACGAGCCTGCTCGACCGCCGGTCGCTCGAGGATCTCTACGAACTGCGGCTCCTGCTCGAGCCGTGGGCTGCGGGACGCGCGAACCGGCTGGTCACCGACGATGGCGTGGCGCGCCTGAAGTCCGAGTTGGCCACCTGCCCCGTCGCCCCGGAAGGGACCGACTATCACGCCTACCGCCTGATCACCGCCCACGACGCCCGGTTCCACGACCTCGTCGCCGAGCTGTCCTGCAGCGCGCAGGTGCGGGCCGCCTTCCAGCGCACGCACGCGCATCTGCACCTCTTCCGCCTCTCCTACCGGCAGAACCTCGGCTCCCACGCGCTGCACGAGCACCACGAGATCGTGCAGGCCATCGCCGCGGGCTCGCCGCGAGACGCCGAGCGCACCATGCGCGCCCATCTGGTCACGGCACGCGACCGACTCCGGTCGGTGACGGGATGACGACGTCCATGGAGTTCGCCGGGACGCGAGCGGTGGTGAC
>JAODBQ010000241.1 GCA_025464045.1 Ilumatobacteraceae bacterium | reverse complement strand
GGCATCGTCACCGGGGTGGCGATGCCCCAGCCCGAGGTCCACGTCGGGGTCAGCGGGGAGAACCCGACGTTGATCACGAAGTACTCGGCGGCGTCGCCGAACAGCTGGTGCGCCGTCCGTGCGGCATGCACGGCTCGTTCCGACTCATCGGAAGCGATCAGAACTCGGGTCATCGGTGTTCCTTTCCTGCGCCGCGTGCGAGGTCTCGATCCTGTGGCGACGCCGCCTGCATCTGCAGCTCGAACTCAGGAGTGTGGCGCTGGTAGCTGGTGATCGACGAGTCGCCCATCACGAGCTCGGCCACCACCGCGGCGATCAGGCCCGGAACGACGTAGGCCGGACGTCCGGTCGTCTCGGCCACGAACATCACCGCGGCGAGTGGCACGCGGTAGCCGGCGCCGAGGAACGCGGCCACCCCGATCACCGTGAACAGCCCGAGATCGGCCCGGTTCACCGCGTGGCCGACGAGCACACCCGTGAGGGCCCCGGCGACGACGAGGGGCACGAACAGGCCGCCGACACCGCCCCCGGCGACCGTCGCGGACGTCGCCAGGCAGCGCAGCCCGAGGAGCGCCAGCACGACCCACACCGAGCGCGAGGGATCCGCCGCCCACGTCAGCACCTGGTAGCCGGGCCCGATCATCAGCGACTCGCCGGTGAGGATCCGTCCGAGCGCGAACCCGCCGGCGACGACGAGCCCGGCCGCGATCGTCAGCAGCCACGGGTGCGGGCCGACCGCGAGCCGCTTGGCCCGGCGCAACATCGACGCGAACACCCGCGCCCCGACGCCGGCCAGCAGACCGATCAACGCTGCTCCGAGGAGGTCGCGGAAGACGAAGTCCTGGGTACCGAGGACGGGGAACAGCGGCGAGGTGCCGTTGATCGCCGCGAAGACGAGGTACCCGGTGGCGCTGGACACGAGCGCCGGGAGCAGCATCCGCCGGGCGAGGTCGCCCTGGAAGGGCACCTCGAGCGCGAAGACCGCGCCGGTCGCCGGTGCCTTGAAGATCGCTGACACCCCGGCCGCCGCGCCGGCGACTAGCAGCACCCGCCGATCGGCGTGCTTCAGCCGCTCCGGGAGGTGACGCTCGAGCTGCCACCCGATCGTCGCTCCGGTGTACAGCGACGGGCCCTCCAGGCCCATCGGCGCGCCCGAGCCGAGCGTCGCGACGGCGGCGATCATGCGCGCGACGAATGCCCGCCAGCCAAGCGCGTGCGCAGGATCGTGGAACGCGTGGAGGTACTCGTCGGCGGTGCCAGGCCCGATCGGTGCGCCGGTCGGACGGCGGCCGACGAGGTGCCGGGTCCCGGCGGCAACCAGCAGACCGCATCCCGGGAGGACGGCGATCAGCCACAGCGGCAGGCGCAGGACGTGCTCCAGTGCGCCGTCGACCACGAGCCGGTCGAACAACGCGACGACGAGGCCCGTCGCGAGGCCCGTCGCCGCCGCGAGCAGCACGAGCTGGCGCGACCGCACGGCGATCGTGCGCAGCTCCTGGCGGCGATGGACCGGCAGGAACCGATTGGCGCGTGCCCGCCTGCTGCGTCCGTCGGCCGCCTCCGTCACGACCACCCCAGCGACCACGAGCGTTCGGGGAGCTCGCCGGCGGCCTCGGCGAAGGCGTTGAGGCCGACGACCGCCGCCTGCTGTGCCGCGGCGGGGATCCGCGCCACGATCTGGCCGATCTCGGCGCGACGGACGTCGGTGACGCGCTGGACGACGTCGCGCCCCTTCGGCGTGAGGCTGATCAGCGTCTCGCGGCGGTTGCCGCGCGCGACGCTGCGCCTGACGAGTCCGCGGGCCACCAACCGGTCGCACATGCGGGTGGCGGTCGAGGCGTGCGTGGCCAGTGCCTCGGCGAGCTCGCCGACGTGCGTCGAACCGCGCTCGGCCAGCACGAGCAGCGCCCGGTACTGCACGAGCGTGACCTCGGCGTCGACTGATGCGAGCGATCTGGCGGCGACCGCGACGAGCGCACGGGAGGCGACGAGCAGTGCCTCCGTCATCCCGCCGGGCGGTTCGTCCGCAGGCTCAGCGCTCATCGATGTGCAGTGTACAACCGTTGCACCATGCAATTCTGTGTGGACGCTGCTCTACGTGGCGTGGGACGGATCAGCCGTGTGGGCTGCGCCGAGGTCGAGCCGCCGCCCGCGGAAGAACACCGACAGCGGACCGCCGGACGACACCACCATCGAGACCGTGTCGGGCTCGGCGTGGGAGAAGCGCAGGGCAGAGGTGTGGCGGGTGCCGCCGTACGGCGGCACGCTGCGGATCGCGCCCGGGCTCGGGCGCAACGTGACCCCGATCGTCCGGATCGTGCCGGCCGGATCGACGAGCGCGGCCCGGTCGTACTGGGAGAGCGCACTGCGCAGTGCCGCGAAGTGCTCGCGCTGGCACACGTCGAGGGCAGGGATCTCGACCGCCGCGGCGACCCCGGCGTGGGCGAGGTCGCGCGGGTCGCCGGCAAGGCACCAGGTCAGCACCGCCCCGACGCGACCCGCGCCGAGCCAGTGGATGCAGAACTCCACGAGCTGCTCGGTGATCCGCAGATCGGCGTGCGGGATCAGCCGGTGGATCGCCACTGCGAGCTGCGACGAGTGCGGCGTGTGCCACCACTGCACCCCGTCCCACGTCGCCACGCCCTGTGACGAGCAGACCCGCACCCAACCGTTCGTCAGGCGCTGGAGGGTGGTCACGTCCAGCTCCCCGGCGAGCTGGACCGCCGCCGCTTCATCGTCCACCGACCGGTCGAGGCAGGCGAGCACGACGGAGTCGTCCACCGACCGGCTGACGAACGAGCACCGTCCATCCGCGAGCCGGCGGACGACGTCGAGATCGAGCTCGTCGCACGGGACGAGGCTGGTCGCGCTGAAGCCGTCGGTCGGGACCGGGGCGCTCCGGGCGAGCAACGCGCCGTAGCGCGGTGCGACCCCCTCATGGAACCGCGGGTGGCGGGCGTAGTCGATCTCGGCGAGGAGCAGCTCGGCGAGCTCGTCGTCGTCGGGGAGCGGGACCCCCTCGTCGCGCAGCTCGTGCCGCAGGCGGTCCAGGCGCCGTGCGAGC